>JBOFLS010000198.1:0-15230 GCA_051657985.1 Sphingorhabdus sp.
CGGTCTGATAGCCGCGCACGCCATCCCCAACCCGCCATTTCCCCGCACGCACATCCAGCAGCAATTGATCGTCGTCATTGGCCTTCCAGCCGCTTTGGCCGTTATCGGCAAAAGCAGGAACCACCGAAGCCGAAAGAGCCCCGACGGCAAGCATAAAGACGATTAAGCCTTGGTGTATGGCAGAAAGCAGCGACTTCATCGTTTTCGCCTGAAGGCGTGGCTTTCGCGGCTTAGCGTAGAACCGTGCGGATCTCGCTGATCATACCACCGCCATTTTCTGGGGTATCATGATAAGCGATGATAATCTCGCTGCCGCGGATTGCGGCCGCTTCTTCATTGCTGAGCTGCAATTCGACTTTGCGCTTTTCGATTTCGGGATAAATCGCAATACCTTTTTGCACGATCAACGGTTTGGATTGACCGGGCTTGCTGATGCGGAATTCCCCGTAAACCGAACGGTTACCTTTACGCGTCGCATCAAGCCTCAGAACCGGGCCGTCTGTATCATGGCCAAGTCGCGGGTTGGCGATCGCGGCAACGGCATTCAGCTGGCCTTTGCGGATGATTACCGGGATCGCGATGCCGTAAAGCGGAATAAGCTGAATCTGGACATCCTGGCTCTTTGCGGTCTCGGTTACAGCGACGGTTTTAGGAATAGCGCGAAACAGCATATGCACGCGATATTCGCCATCTGGCAAAGTGTCGGTAGACGTTAAGCCGATGCGAATGGCCTGCGGCTGATTGGGCGGCAAGGTTACGCGGCGCGGCGCATAACGGATAAGGCCAAGCGCCGTCTTTTCTACTTCGTTGGTCGATGCCGGATCGATATCCTGCAGTTCGCCCGCCTCGGTCATCCGTTTAATTTCAAGCGATATACGATAAGTGGTTTCTTCCGTCCCCACATTGTTAAGGATTACCTGCGTACCGCGTTTGCCATCGAGGATCACCCGGGTAGGGGCAACCAATAAATCGCCCGCTGCCTTTGCAGGCAAGGCCGCGATCATCGATAGAGCAAATCCACTCAAGGCTAAAATTGAGATTTTACGTAAATAATTCATGTTCTTAGCTATCCGTTTAGCTAGGATTTAATCCCGTTATTCGACGGAAAGCCGTCGGTTGTTGAAAGAAAAACTACCACAACATGGTTACCAAGCGACTAACAGGGCAAACTCTAAGACATAGAAAAACCCCGAAGGCGCTGGGCCTTTCGGGGTTCTTCTTTCGACATGCGGCGAATAGCCGCGTTGTTAGGACTTATTGATAGTCGGCCGTGACATCAAATGTACCGGTATAGTTGCCTGGGACCTGATTGGTGCCGATCGAGATCGTACCGCCGACATATACGGTCTGCAGGTTGGCCGAATCAAACGTAATCGTGTTGTTTGACAAGGTCAGCGCCGAAAGCGGAATATTGGCACCCGGACCGGTCAGTGCAGTCGGATTGCCAACGCTTAGTGCAATCACCTCGCCATCGGTAGCCTGGGTCACCTGAAAGCTGGCAGCCGAGCCGCCGCTGATGGTCACTACGCCCGAACCAACCGGGGTAGCCGTTCCCGAAGCCCCAAGTGTAACGGTGCCGCCGGCGGCCGAGGCTGCCACAATACCGAAATCGAGATCGGTAACAGCTGACAGCTGAACCGCAGCCAGGATCTGAACCTTGGCTTCGGCCTGCTCGGTTGCAGCAAAAGCCGAATTTGATACCATGGCGGTTGCAGCTGCTGCGCCGGCAAGCGCAAATTTCATCATCTTTTTCATGTTTTCTGGCCCTTTAGCGACGAACGAAAAATCCCTGAATGCCCCACTGCATTCATTGCCACTTTTGCCATTCGAATCATAAAACTATGCTTCTGCACACAGTTAATGCAAAAACATAAAATCTTTAATTTAATTATATATATGAAGTACTTGCTAGGTTAACAGCAATGAATTGGAATTTACCAAAGCGCTTGTCATATTAGAATTGCTCGCCGGTCAAACGTTGACAAAGCATGTCGAGCTGGTCGAGACTTCGATATTCAAAAGTTACTGCTCCTCCGCCCATGGAGCCTTTCTGCGCGATCTTCACTTTTAAACCCAAAAGGTCTCCCAAATGCGTTTCAACCGCACGGATATCGGCGTCGCCCGTCGTTTCAGAAAAGCTTGGAGCAATGCCGGTTACAACGTCGGTGTCGGTCCGGCTTTTCTTGACCAATGCTTCGGTCTGACGGACCGACAGGCCTTGTTTCACTACGACAGCCGCTAACCGTACCGCATCTTCGCTTGAAAGAAGAGCGCGTGCATGGCCCATGCTGAGCTTGCCCTCGATCACCAGTTCACGCACCAATATCGGCAGTTCCAGCAAACGCATCATATTGGCAACATGACTTCGCGATTTCTCGACAATTGCGGCCAGTTCGTTCTGGCTATGGCCGAAATCGGTACATAATTTGCGATAGGCCTCGGCTTCCTCGATAGGGTTCAGATCCTGGCGCTGGATGTTCTCAATAAGTGCAATCTCGAGCGTATCCTCGTCCGAAAGCTCACGAATGATAGCTTTGACAGCGTGCAATTGCGCACGTTGCGCCGCACGCCAACGCCGTTCACCTGCCACGATCTGATAGCCGCTGCCTTGTGGACGAACAAGAATAGGCTGGATCAGGCCATGCCGTTTGAGACTTTGGGCCAGTTCTTCCAGCGATTCCTCGTTGAAATGACGGCGCGGCTGTGCAGGGTTTGGATGAATATCCGCAATGGAAATATTGGATACGCCCTCGCCAATCTGTGGGGCATTTATGGCCTGGGGGGTACCGCCGCTCGCGACCTGACCTGCGGTACCCCCCAATGACATTTCTCCTAGCAAGGCATCTAGTCCGCGCCCCAAGCCTTTTTTGCGAGCAATAGGTTTTTCGGTTTCGGTCATGCTGCCAATTCCTCGGCTGGTAACCGCGCGATCAATTCACGGGCAAGGCGCATATAGGCTTCCGATCCCGAACAACGATGGTCATAGATCAACGCGGGCAAGCCATGACTTGGTGCCTCAGACAGACGTACGTTGCGCGGAATAACGGTATCGAAAACCAAACCGCCCAAGCAACTGCGCACATCATCAGCCACCTGATCGGTAAGGCGGTTGCGCCGATCGAACATCGTTAGAGCAACCCCCAAAATCGATAAAGCCGAATTAAAACGCAATTGGATTCGCTCAACTGTCTGTAAAAGCTGACTTAATCCTTCCAAAGCAAAAAATTCACATTGAAGTGGAACGAGTATCGAGTCAGCAGCGACTAAAGCGTTGATCGTCAACATGCCAAGCGATGGTGGACAATCGATTAGACAAACATCCCATCGCCCCACGTCGGCCTGTAAAGCCTTTTGCAATTTATGCGCTCGATCCGGCTGATCGACAAGTTCAACCTCCGCGCCCGATAAGTCAACGGTTGCAGGCAAGATATCAAGCCCGGGGATCATCGTTTTGACAGCCGATGCTGCCAGTGTCGTTTCTCCCATTAACAGATGATAGCTGCTATCCTGCCGATCGGCGGATTTGATGCCAAGTCCGGTTGAGGCATTACCTTGAGGATCAAGATCAATCAAAAGACAACGACGGCCGCAGGCCGCTAATGCAGTTGCCAGATTTATGGCCGTTGTAGTTTTTCCTACCCCGCCCTTCTGATTGGCAATAGCGATTCGGATCATTGCTTATGCCATCCTTTCACGGCTCTATGCGGTTTTTCGCCGATCACCTGACCTATCAATATTCCTGCATTCTTATCTGTAACACTATCTTCAATCGCAAAGTCGAGATTCCAGTGCTTAACAGCCTCGCTTAATTCCTTAGCGGCATTTTGACCCTTTGGTAATAACCATAAGGTGTTTGCTGTGGAAAATCTGGCAGAGAGTGACAAAAGACGGGGCAAAGGTGCGAATGCGCGTGCTGATATGACCGAATATGGGGCAGTTTCGAGCCGCTCGAGAGCCATGCCTGCAACGGTTGCGCGATCTTGCAAACCCAAATATTCAATTGCGCGCTTAAGATATTCGATTCTTTTGGTTCGCGATTCGACAAGAGTAACTTTATGTCCTCCAATTATTGCCGCAATCAATCCTGGAAATCCGGCACCGGAACCCAAATCGAGCCAGCTAACAGAGTTAGGGGCAAATTTTTGCAATTGTGCGCTGTCGATAATATGGCGGGCCCATATATGGCTAAAAGTGGCCTTTGATATAAGATTTTGTTTTGTTGCCTCGATTTTCAGAAAAGCCGCAAAAGCTTCAAGCTTTTCGATTGTTTCACGTGAAACAGTCAGTTCATTGATGAGCCATTGGCGTGCTTGCAGTTCGTTCATGCCGCATGCTTCTGTAAAGCTCGCTTAGAGTGGACTAAAATTGCGGCAAGTGCGGCGGGTGTAATTCCCCTGATACGACTTGCAGCAGCAAGCGTATCGGGTCTTGCAATCGAGAGCCTCTCGATCATCTCGTTCGAAAGGCCTGCAATTTGCAGATAGTCAATATTTTCAGGGATCGCGATATTTTCATTTGCTGTAAGATCGCGTAGTTCGGCCTCTTGCCGATTGACATAGGGAGCGTATCGACCGTCTTGTTCGATTTCCAAAATTACCGATTGGTCATCAGAATTTATTGTTTCACGTGAAACGCTAAGCAAATCGATAGCGTGAACGGTCGGGAAACGAAGCCAATCGTATAAAGGCATTTTACCTGTATCGCGCTTGATATTCATGCCGGCAGCCACAAGTGTATCTGCGCTTGCAGGATCATTCAGGGCTTCTCTTAATTCTTTTCTTCTTTTTTGAAGTTTGGCGAATTTAATGCGGCGGCGCTCACCAACGACACCAGCCTCTATTCCCAACGCTGTGAGGCGTGTTCCGGCATTGTCTGCGCGTAAGCGCAGTCGATATTCGGCACGAGCCGTCAACATACGATAAGGCTCAGTCACACCCTGTAGAACCAGATCATCTATCATTACAGCAATGTACGAATTCGAACGATCGATTGAGGGAAAGGGGCTATCCAATATCTTCGATGCAGCGCCCATACCCGCAATAAGCCCCTGAGCGGCCGCTTCCTCATATCCTGTCGTACCATTGATCTGACCGGCGCAATAAAGCCCTTCAAATCCCCGCACCGCCAACATACGGTCTAAAGCCCGTGGATCGATATGATCATATTCTACGGCATAGCCTGGTACCATCATTTCGACAGCTTCGAGCCCTTCGATTGATCGCAGCATTGCCAATTGCACATCGGTTGGCAACGATGTCGAGATACCGTTGGGGTAAATAAGATGCGAATCCAAACCTTCGGGTTCGAGGAAGATCTGATGCCCATCACGATCGCCAAAGCGGAAAATCTTGTCTTCTATGGATGGGCAGTAACGCGGCCCCTGTCCTTCGATCGCTCCGCTGAACAGTGGAGAACGGTCCAGCCCAGTACGGATTATATCGTGCGTCTGGATATTAGTTCGAGTGGTAGCGCAATAAAGCTGAGATATGTAGCGGCGTTCGGTCATCGCGGACATCGTCCAGTCTTCATTATCCGAAGGCTGTTCTTCGAGCTTGGCCCAATCGATCGTCCTTCCATCAAGCCTGGGCGGAGTACCCGTCTTTAGTCGGGCCATAGGCAATCTTGCACAGCGTATCTGCTCGGCAAGTTTGCGGGCCGACTTCTCCCCTATTCTTCCCCCC
This sequence comes from Sphingorhabdus sp., assembly GCA_051657985.1. Taxonomy (GTDB): domain Bacteria; phylum Pseudomonadota; class Alphaproteobacteria; order Sphingomonadales; family Sphingomonadaceae; genus Sphingorhabdus_B. The sequence continues at coordinate 5,682 of JBOFLS010000198.1, forward strand.
GTAAGCCGTTCCTCACCACGAAAAAGTGTACCTCCCAAAAAAGTCCCAGTGCATAGAATTACCGCTTGCGAGTTCAAAAGACGGCCATCCGCTAGATCGAGACCGACTATCTTGTTTTTATTATTCGTTGCAAAGCGCAGCGCAGCTGCCTCACCCTCTATTATTGTCAGATTAGGAGTTGTGGCAAGTTGGGCATGGATTGAGGCTTTGAACAATTTGCGATCCGCCTGAATACGCGGCCCCTGCACCGCTGCCCCTTTGGACGCATTGAGCATTCGATAATGAATGGCAGCAGCATCGGCAGCACGTGCAATCAGCCCATCGAAAGCATCGACTTCCCTGACCAAATGCCCTTTGCCCAGCCCACCAATTGCCGGATTGCATGACATTGCGCCAATCGTATCGCGATTAAAGCTAACCAGTCCCACTTGAGCGCCCATACGCGCAGCCGCAGCGGCAGCCTCAACGCCTGCATGGCCGCCCCCTATGACGAGTATGTCAAAATCATTTTCGCTCATGTTACTCATACGCAAAAGCCGGATAGTTTAATTGCCAATCTACGTCAAAACATCCGTACGGTGTTTCACGTGAAACATGTTTCATTTGCCTATACAAAACCGTCCAAACAATGTGTCCAGCATGTCTACCGTACCAGCCCGTCCAATAAGCGTATCCAAGGCAATCCGCGCCTGACGAAGCTCTTCTGCAATAATAAGGATATCCCCTTCCTTTGCCGCCCGATCAAGACACGAGGCCGTTTGTACAAGCATAGCATGCTGGCGCTGGCTTAATGCGAAGCCATCTAAGGGTGGGAGCATATTCTGGCTTTTATCAACCAGAAGTGCAATCAGATCGGCAATGCCGTCGCCGGTGATGGCGGATAATTTCAAGGATTTGTCGGATTTGCTTAAATGATTTGGATCGTCGATCTTGGCTTCTATCTCAATGAGCCTGGAATTCGCCGGGCCCTCGCCTTCCGGCCCAAGCCAAAATATTATATCGGCATCGGCTATTGCCTTCTGCGTTTTGCGTATTCCGATAGCTTCGATAATGTCGTTGCTGTCGTCACGCAAACCCGCCGTATCGGTAAAGATGAAAGGTATGCCATCGAAACTTACAGGTACATCGATTAAATCACGGGTTGTTCCTGGAATATCCGAAACAATTGCCGCATCGCGCGCAACGAGAGCATTTAATAGCGTAGACTTACCACTGTTCGGTGGCCCGGCAAGCACGACCCTGAGCCCATTACGCAATCTATCGGCAATAGGAAATGCAAGATGCGTACTAATAGCTTGACAAATTTCAAAGCATCTATTTGATATATAATAATAACTTTTTTCATCTACATCGTCTTCGTCTGAAAAATCGATTATAGCTTCGGTTTGGGCAGAAATTTGCAGAATGGCTTCGCGCCAATTATCCACTTTTTTACTGAATACCCCGCCTGCCATGGCCACGGCCGAACGGCGTTGCCACTCGGTTTCGGCAGAAAGCAGATCGGCAAGCCCTTCGGCCTCGTTCAGATCGATCCTGCCATTGGCAAAGGCGCGGCGGGTGAATTCGCCGGGTAGGGCTTGTCGCAGGCCTGGCATACGGTCAAGCGCAGTCTCAACGGCGCGTACCACGGCACGACCGCCATGCAGGTGCAGTTCGGCAAGATCTTCCCCCGTCGCGCTATTGGGGCCTGGAAAAATCAGGGTCAAAGCCTCATCCAAGAGATTATCATTGATGGGATCGATCAGTTGTCGCAAAGAAGCCTTGCGTGGCAAAGGGAGCCTTGCTGCCAAGGCTTTGATGGCATCAAAAGCCGCCGGTCCGCTGATCCTCAGCACGGCGATCGCCGCGGGCGGGGCTCCGCTTGACAGGGCGAAAATAGTATCTGGCAATATATTCAATCTGGAAATACCGGATCTTTTACGCGAGAAAGAGTCTCGGAGAACACAGGAAATCGCACACAGTCATTTTTTGTCCTTGGCCCCCAAAGCACCACCGGCAAGGCCGCCCATCAGACTTTTAATAAAATCCATGCTCTGATCCCCCATGGGTACCCAATTGCGAATCATGCCTTGCACCATTTCAGGTGTCAGTCCCTTTTCGGCAACCGCTTTCATTTTCTCCAGATAAACCTCATGCACCTCGCTTAAATCAGGCAACCCTACCAGACGGCGCACTTCTTCAGGTGTGGTATCGACTTCGATATTAAATTTCATTGGGTTTACCCCTTCCTTCGTGGATTGCGACCATCAATATAGTCTCATAAGCAAAAGGGGCAATTTTTGATTCCAGGAGATGGCGATATGGGTGAAACGACAAAAACCAAAGCACTGGACGAAGATGCGGCTTTCAACGTCTATGTTGCCAAACCGGCCGAAGAGGCAAAAGCCGCTATTATCGTCATCCCTGAAATTTTCGGGGTGAACCCGGGGATTAGACAGAAATGCGATAATTGGGCCAAGGGTGGATATCTAGCGGTCGCAATCGATCTGTTCTGGCGTTTTGCCCCCGGCGTACAGCTCGACCCCGACGTAGAAGCCGAGCTGGAAGAAGCCTTCGGTTATTTTCAACACTATAATGCCGATGACGGCGTAAAAGATATCGAAGCTACAATCCATGCCATCCGTCGTGGCGAATTAGGCGTAGCGCCAATCGAAAAGATTGGTTGCGTCGGTTACTGTCTGGGCGGGAGGCTAGCCTATATGGCCGCCACGCGAACCGATATTTCAGCAGCGGTTGGTTATTATGGCGTCATGATCGATAAGATGCTAAACGAAAGCCATGCCATAGCCAATCCCTTGATGCTGCATATTCCAACTGCCGACCATTTTGTCGGTCCAGAAGCACAGGCCGCGATCCATAAAGGCTTGGACGATCATCCAAAAGTCGTCTTGCACGACTATGAGGGACTCGATCATGGCTTTGCAGCGGAAATGGGCAATCGGCGCGATGAAGCGGGTGCCAGTCTGGCCGACAGCCGTACGGTAGCCTTCTTTATGGAACATTTGCGCTAGCGCAGATCTACCGGCTTCGCGTCAACTTCATTTCCAGATTGCGTTTCACGCCTTGCCATTCGTTGGCGAGGATCGAATAAACCACAGTATCACGGACACGACCCTTCAAGATCGAATGGTTGCGCAACATGCCGTCTTTCTTTGCGCCCAGGCGCTCGATGGCGCGTTGTGACTGGAAATTGAAGGCATCGGTGCGCAATTGGACGCAAAGACAATCCATCGCTTCAAAGGCATGGGTCAAAAGCAGCAGCTTTGCTTCGCTGTTGATCGAAGTGCGTTGCACCGACTGCGCATAGAAGGTCGTACCGATTTCCAGTCTGCGAGCAGCGGCATTCATACGCATGTAGCGGGTCGCACCGACTAATTTCATATTGGATTGGTCGACGACGACGAAAGGCATGGCCCGACCGATATCGCGTTCGGCGAAAGCCTTTCCGATATAATGGTCGATTTCGTCTGCGGAGGGCACCGATGTATAGAACAATTCCCACAATCGGCCATCGCTTGCCGCTTGCACGATGGCAGGGCCGTCGGTCTCCAACATGGGGCGAAGGATGACTTGCGTCCCTTTCAGTACCGGTTGATTACGCCAGAGATCTTCCATTAGAAACCAGCCATAGCAATCACATAGCGGCCCACACCGACTGCCGGATCGGTCCATCCTTCATAGATCATCTTGCCGGCAACATAAACGATAACAGCCATGCCGATCCACGCGATCCATTTGTAACGCTCGATATATTGAGCGATGATATTGGCGGCAACACCCATCAGTGCCACGGCGAAGATCAGGCCGACGATCATGATGCCCGGATGATCCTTTGCCGCACCGGCAACCGCAAGGACATTGTCAAGGCTCATCGAAACGTCGGCAACGGCAACGGCCCAGGCAGCGGCGGCGAAGCTTTTAGGGGCGACGATGCCGCTATTCTCATCGCCTGCGATTTCCGGCGAACCCGGGGACTCAGTCGCTTCGCTGCGTTTCAAATCGCGGTACATTTTCCAAGCGACCCAGAGGAGGAGGAGACCACCGACAAAAACAAGACCGATCAGGCCCATCAATACATTGACCATCAAGGCAAAGCCGATGCGTAAGACCAAAGCGGCAATGACGCCGATGAAAATCACTTTCTTGCGCTGATCGTCGGGCAGCCCGGCTGCCAGTGCACCAACAACGATTGCGTTGTCGCCGGCAAGCACCAGATCAAGCAGGATGACGGCACCCAAGGCACTCCAGGCGCTTACGGTATTGAGATTGGAAAAGTCCTCGACAATATGCCCCCAGATTTCCGCAGGCCCGCCCAAGGAAGGCACAGCAGCGGCGGTTGCAAAAATCAGATCAAGCATGAAAGCCCCTTAAATGGTTTGGAGGTGCGCATAAGGTTACAGGTGCAGGGAAGCAAGGCTCGGTTGCAATTGTTCCATGACAAAGGCGACACGTCCGGTCACCGGTACAAAGGGCAAATCGATCAAGCGATAGCCATAATGTTTCCAGGCTGCGGTTACAGCCGCATCCCCTGCAAGCGCTTCTTCCCAGGTCTGGATACGTTCTTCATCGCCAGTGTATATCTCTCGCCAAGGCGGTGCGCGAAAGACCGGACCTTGATAATGGCGATGGCGGCAAGCCTGTTCCAGCTCATCCGGAATCGGCAAAGCTTCCAGCTTCAGGTAACCGGCGATATCGGCAAATCCGCGATCGTAAACCGATAGACCAGGCTCTGCGGCATGCCATGCATCACACTGCGCCTTGAGCATCGCGACAGCAAATTCAGCCGGACGTTCGGCACGCATCGCCATGCCGCCCGGAGCTTTCAGGATCGTGCGCGCCACTTCGGGGAAAGTCTGCAACCCCGTTGCTGCAAGCGCTTGCAATAGCGTGGATTTACCCGTCCCCGGCCCGCCGGTAATCACCGCACGGAAAGGGGCAGGCAGCGTCATTTTCGCTTATTGATTCATTGAATCGAAGAAATCTTCGTTGGTCTTCGAATCCTTCATCTTGTCGAGCAGGAATTCCATCGCATCGACCGTACCCATCTGCATCAGGATGCGGCGCAGCACCCACATCTTCGTGAGCTTGTCCTTCTCAACCAGCAGTTCTTCCTTGCGCGTGCCCGATTTGCCGACATCAAGGCTCGGGAAGATGCGCTTGTCAGCAACCTTGCGGTCGAGCACGATTTCGGAATTGCCCGTGCCCTTGAACTCTTCGAAGATCACCTCGTCCATACGGCTGCCGGTATCGATCAGCGCAGTGGCGATGATCGACAGCGACCCGCCTTCTTCGATATTGCGTGCCGCACCGAAGAAGCGCTTGGGCCTTTGCAATGCATTGGCATCGACGCCACCGGTCAACACCTTGCCCGATGAAGGAACCACGGTGTTATAGGCGCGGCCCAGGCGGGTAATCGAATCGAGCAGGATGACGACATCATGCTTGTGCTCAACCAGGCGCTTTGCTTTTTCTATAACCATTTCAGCTACTTGCACGTGCCGTGTCGCGGGTTCATCGAAAGTTGACGACACAACTTCACCCTTCACGCTGCGCTGCATGTCGGTAACTTCCTCGGGTCGCTCATCGATCAGCAACACGATCAGGAAAACTTCCGGGTGATTGTCGGTAATCGCCTTGGCGATGTTCTGCAGGAGAACCGTTTTACCCGTGCGCGGCGGTGCCACGATCAGGGCACGCTGGCCCTTGCCTTGGGGGCTGACGATATCGATCACCCGCGCCGACTTGTCCTTGATCGTCGGGTCGAGCGCATCGAGTTTCAGTTTCTGATCGGGGTAAAGCGGGGTCAGGTTATCGAAATTGACCCGGTGGCGCACCGCATCGGGATCGTCGAAATTGACCTTTAGCACCTTGGTCAGCGCGAAATAGCGCTCGCCATCCTTGGGCGCGCGGATCTCGCCCTCCACCGTATCGCCGGTGCGCAGGCCGAACTGACGAACCATATTGGGGGAGACATAGATATCGTCAGGGCCAGCAAGATAATTCGCCTCAGGGCTGCGCAGAAAACCGAATGAATCAGGCAAAACCTCGATCGTACCCACACCCATGATCTGCTCGCCGTCCTCGGCCAGTTCCTTCAGGATCGCGAACATCAGATCCTGCTTGCGCAGCGTCGATGCGCCCTCGATCTCCAGCTCTTCGGCCATCGAGACGAGTTCGGCAGGTTTTTTGTCTTTTAAATCTCTTAAATGCATATGCGTGAAAGTCCGCTTGATAGAAAATGCCGACATGGGAAATGCTGCCGGAGGAAAGGGATAGGTTGGTGGTGCGGTATCGTTGGAAAAAAAGAGTCGCACCTCACGCCCAGGACGGGCTTGGCGGTTAGATAGGCCATTCGTAACGGCCCGTCAAGCAAAGGCCAATTTATGGCTGGCGATGGCATAAGTTGACAAACTTGTACCCATAAGGGGGGTATTTCTGTCAACTTAGCGAGGTTAAGACATCTGCATCGCCGGTTTCGGAGCTGTTGATCGGAGGACGGAAACAGTGCCTGGATCATGATGTTCGCTATACCCGAACGGGCTGCGTGTAGGACAGGGGTTTTTACGAACAGTTTTTTTGCTGCTGATGCAGCTAAAGTCGGAATTATCTTATCGAGATTGCGAATATAGTCAGCTTTGTTGGCAAGTCCGGAATGGCATCTATTGCTAGGAGCGAACAGATAGCAGACATCCCGTCATGCGCGCCAAGGAACAGATTATCGAATGTCGTGTTAGCGCTTATTGGAGCCGAAATGACCTACCGCAGAATGCAATTCGCCAAACCGCTTGTGGGCTTTTCGATGACTATGGCAATCCTTTCCGCATGTGGTCGTGGCCCAACTGACAACGGAACAACTAGCCAGGATCAGCTTTCGCATCGTGGCCCTCCAAGCGAGAAGTTCAAGAACGTTATGATTCTCGGTAAAGGCTCAGATCCTGCACCTGACGGTCTTTTTTCAGGCAGATTTGTTGAAGATGGTAATTGTCTCTTGTTCGAGACGACAACGGGTGGGCGGCACAATCCTGTGTTTGCAGGGTCCGCATCGATCAACCGCGATGGTGATGCCTTGGTCATTGAGATTGGAAACAACTTGGCACAGGCGGGCGAGCTGATTCGCGTTGGTGGTGGAAGTTCTGCCGATATCAAAGAGTTGACGCCGGCTCAGCGGTCGTGCGCGCAATCAATATTCATAATTGGAGCTGTGATCGATGAAAAGTCGTGAATTTCGCCTGCTTGCCGCCGTCTGCCTGAGCGCTTCCATCGCTCAAATACCCCTTGCGGCGCAAACGATTAATCCGCCTCCGCCGTCGGAAGGTGCCACAGTTGGTCCTACGATTAACCCTCTCGTTGGTTACATTGAAAAGGCATACAACATTCCACGCAGCAAGGCAGAAGAGCGTGTCCGCATTCAGGGTGAGATCACATCCCTACTCGAGAATCCGGCATTTATCCAAGATCCAGACTTTGACGGTGTGGTCGTCCAGAATGAACCTGTTTATCAGGTCTTCCTGCTTTTTTCGGACAATTCCGCAAAAAACGATTTGCTCAAGTTGGTCCCGCCAACCCTGCGGCAGTACGTTAAAATTCGAAAAACCAAACTCAATCGTGGGCAGCGGCAGAAGGCAGAGTCGGATATTGCTGCTGCGTTGAAGGGCGCGGGTATCGAAGCAGTGGTCGTTTACGACAAGCGAGATGATAGGTTTACGATCCAAGCACCTGGAGCAACGCAAGAACAGGTAAGAAGCGCGATCCCTGCAGCGTTCGCTAATGAGTTCAACTTGGACACGTCTCCTTTTCCGAAACCACAGCAAGCTACAACAGGATCGACCAGCGGTCGACCAGCTAATGCGGGCTACTCTCTGGTCGAAGGGTGTACATTGGCTTTTCCTGTTACCTACACCTTCGGCGGTACGGCGAACCGACAAGGTATTTTGTCGGTAGGGCATTGTTTTACTCCAACAGACCCAGATCGTTCGCTCAGCTGGGGCGACGGCACAAAGACTGTTTTCCAGAATCCTGTCTGGACCCTCTCGCGCGATAGCGTCGACGTGGCGTTTCTCGACACCACGGGGATGACAACAGGATATTGGCTGTTTTACGACAATCCGGCTATCAGTCGCGGCGGATTCCCAAATCAAGTTGGAGGATACGAGACGCCCCAGGGGTGGCTGAAAACAAAGAACTTTATTCGTCAGTCCGCTTCTTGGGTCGGAATGAACGTGTGCAAGCAAGGATATTCAACGGCCTTAACATGTGGTGAGGTCACTCATCTCAACTATCCCTACACATATTTCGGCAACGGCACCTTTGTGCGAGTGTCGAATTCAAAGCAGAGTAGGCTAAGCGCACCTGGTGATAGCGGAGGCCCATGGTTCACATCGACTGTTGTAGGTAGTACTACTGAGGTGTCGGCGCTAGGGCTTCACATTACAGGCGATGGCACCGGAGCAACTGGCTATTCGCTCTATATGCCCATTGACCGAGTTTTCAGCCTTTCAGGAGGGCCAAGCAACGTCCGATTGTTCACCACTCCATAGCCGCCAAATGCCTGCTTAAGACAAGCGCGTGCGGACAAAATCATAAGCTAGGTTAGATTTTGCAAACACCCGGCAATTATGATTCATCAAAACGGCTTCGCCACCACCAGCACCACGATCACCGCCGTTGCAATCCCCGGGACTTCATTCAGGATTCGCAGTTTCTTGCCCTCGATCGTCCGCTCTCCGCGCGCCAATTTCTTGGCATAGCCTGCCATCCAGCCATGATAGGCTGACAATCCCAGCACAGCGAGCAATTTTGCATGGAACCAGCCCTGGCTGAAGGCATCGATCTGCCAGGCAAGCGCCAAGCCCAGTATCCAGACGATGATCATCGATGGGTTGAGGATGATTTTGATAAGGCGCCGCTCGCGCTCGATCCAGCGTTTTTCTTCATCCGATCCGGCGGGGCTTTCCTGATGATAAACAAAGAACCGCGGCAGCATGAACAGCCCCGCCATCCAGAAGATGACGAAGATGATATGCGCCGATTTGAGCCAGTAGTAGAGCAATGCCAAAGTTTCCGTCATTGTTGAAATCCGGATTGAGTACGTAACCGTTCGGTAAAACCGTAGCCCTGAGCCTGTCGAAGGGCGAACCGAGATTCGCGCTACCTTCAAAAGCGCCCTTCGACAGGCTCAGGGCTACGGTGATATGGGTTAGGTCATAAAGACCCGCGCACCAAGCTAAGCAATTTTTCGACATGCGCAATGGGGGTATGCGGGACGATGCCATGGCCGAGATTGAAGATATGCGGCCGGTCCGGGAATGCCGCAAGGATACGCGCCACGGCAGTCTCGAGCGCTTCGCCACCTGCGACAAGCGCCAACGGATCAAGATTGCCCTGTACGGGCAAACCGTCTGGCAAAGCGCCATTGGCCCAGACCGGATCGACCGTTTCGTCCAGCCCGATCGCGTCGGGCCGCACCTCGCGCGCATAAGCGGGCAGTTTGCCGCCAGCGCCCTTGGGAAAGCCGATAACCGGCGTATCGGGATGGCGTGCCTTCAATCG
>JBOFLS010000199.1:0-5428 GCA_051657985.1 Sphingorhabdus sp.
ACCCCACCCCAACCCCTCCCCTGAAGGGGAGGGGCTAGAGAACTTAACCCAACAATTCCTGCTCCAGCTTCTTGGCCATTTCCTCGATATTCTCAGGCGGCCAGCCGGGGATGTCCATGCCAAGGCGCAGACCCATCGACGACAGCACTTCCTTGATTTCGTTCAAAGACTTGCGACCGAAATTCGGGGTGCGCAGCATTTCGGCTTCGCTCTTCTGAACGAGGTCGCCGATATAGATGATATTGTCGTTCTTCAGGCAGTTCGCGCTGCGTACCGACAGTTCGAGTTCGTCTACCTTCTTGAGAAGGTAACGGTTGAGCTGGTTCGCATCCGATTCGTCTGAAGACGCGCTGGGAGCTGCGGCCATACCGATCATCGGCGAGGAAGCCGCCATCGACTCTTCGAAGTGGACGAAGACCTGCAACTGATCCTGAAGGATGCGTGCGGCATAGGCCACTGCATCTTCCGGCGTTACCGTACCGTCGGTTTCCACCGTCAGGTTGAGCTTGTCGTAATCCAGTTCCTGACCGATACGCGCATTGTCAACCTTGTAGGCGACCTGGCGAACCGGTGAGTACAGCGAGTCGACCGGGATCAAACCTATCGGTGCATCGGCGGGGCGGTTGGCAACCGCAGGCACATAGCCCTTGCCGGTGTCGGCGGTGATTTCCATGTTGAAGCTTGCGCCTTCATCGAGGTGGCAGATCACCAGATCGGGATTCATCACCTGGATGTCACCGGTAACAGCGATGTCTCCGGCCTTGACGGTGGCAGGACCAGTCGCCGAAAGCTGCATACGCTTGGGGCCTTCGCCTTCCATCTTCAGCGCAACCTGCTTCACATTCAAGACGATGTCGGTCACATCTTCGCGCACGCCGGCAAGCGACGAAAATTCATGAAGGACGTTTTCGATCTTGATCGAAGTGATCGCTGCCCCTTGCAGCGACGAGAGCAATACGCGGCGCAGCGCGTTGCCGAGCGTCAGGCCAAAGCCACGCTCGAGCGGTTCGGCAACGAAGGTGGCCTTGCGACGGCTGTCGCCACCGGCCTTTACTTCGAGGCCCATGGGCTTTTTCAATTCCTGCCAGTTCTTCATATTGACGGACATGGATTTCCCCTAGGTTGGGCGGGACCGGGCCTATTTGGTGCACCTTGGCCGGACCGCCTTGATAAAACTGTTTTCAGGAACTGCCCCCGAATGGGGACTATCCCTATTGCTCTACAGGGACAGTCCCCATTCGAGGACAGTCCCTTGGGACATCAGACTCGACGGCGCTTGGAAGGACGCACACCATTGTGCGGGATCGGCGTTACGTCACGGATCGAGGTGATGGTGAAACCCACCGCCTGCAACGCACGCAGCGCGCTTTCACGACCCGAACCCGGTCCCTTCACCTCGACTTCCAGGGTACGGACGCCGTGTTCGGCAGCCTTCTTGCCGGCGTCCTCTGCTGCCACCTGCGCGGCATAGGGGGTCGACTTGCGGCTGCCCTTGAAGCCCATCATGCCCGCGCTGGACCAGCTAATCGCATTACCCTGCGCATCAGTGATGGTGATCATCGTGTTGTTAAAGCTGGCGTTGACATGGGCAACACCAGCGGAAATGTTTTTGCGTTCGCGCCGTTTAATGCGCTGAGGTTCGCGTGCCATTTTGCTCTATCCTGTCTCTATCTGGGAGGAAGCTGCGGAAACCCGCGCTTACTTCTTCTTGCCGGCGATGGGCTTCGCTTTACCCTTGCGAGTGCGCGCATTAGTATGCGTGCGCTGGCCGCGGACGGGAAGGCCCTTGCGATGACGCAGGCCGCGATAGCAGGCAAGGTCCATCAAACGCTTGATGTTCATTGCTGTATTGCGGCGCAAATCGCCTTCGACAGTATGATCGGCATCGATCGTTTCACGAATCTTGAGGACTTCAGCGTCCGTTAGATCCTGAACCCGGCGGGTATGATCGATTTCCAGCTTGTTGGCGATTTCGAGTGCTTTGGTGCGCCCGATGCCATGGATGTATGTGAGCGCAATAATAACGCGCTTATTGGTTGGTAGGTTAACCCCGGCAATACGTGCCAATTCTTTGCTCCTTGCTCCACAAGGTCATCAGCCGACGACCCTATCTCAACGCGAAAGTGATGAGCCGACAACGCAGAAAAAACCAGCGGGCGCAAGAAAGCGCTGCTGGCTTTACCAGAGTGTCGGATGCTTTCCTTTACGGTGAGTCGGCGTGGGTGTCAAGCAAGTGCTATCCAGAGCTTGCTAATATGATATGCTGATCCCTTCGTGGTGAGTAGATACTGAGCCGCAGGCGAAATGCCGTATCGAACCAGCCTTCGATACGGCACCTCATTACGTTCGGCACCTACTCAGGGCGAACGGGAGGAGTTGGCAGTGCACGTTACCCCCTGCCCTTGGTTGCCGTCTTTCCAGCCACAGCATTATCTTCGATAAACTGAATGATCTTCGTCGCGATATCCTTGTTCGTTGCTTTCTCGATCCCCTCAAGCCCTGGCGAGCTATTGACCTCCATGATCACTGGGCCATGATTGGACCGCAGCATATCGACACCCGCGACATTCAGGCCCATCGCTCTGGCGGCACGCACCGCAGTCGAGCGTTCTTCAGGGGTGATCTTGATCGCGCTGGCCGAACCGCCCCGGTGCAGGTTCGATCTGAAATCGCCTTCGGCCCCGCGCCGCTGCATTGCCCCAACGACCTTGTTGCCGATCACCAGCGCACGAATATCGGTACCATTCGCTTCCTTGATGAATTCCTGCACCAGGATGTTCACATTGGCACCGCGAAAGGCCTCGATTACCGACCGTGCGCTGTTTTCGGTTTCGGCAAGCACGACGCCAATACCCTGCGTACCTTCCAGAAGCTTGATGACCACCGGTGCGCCGCCAACCATCTGGATGACCTCGCCAGTCTGGCGCGGATCATGCGCGAATGCGGTTACCGGAAGGCCTAGACCTTTGCGCGCCAATATTTGCAGGCTGCGCAATTTGTCCCGGCTGCGTCCGATCGCGACGCTTTCGTTCAATGACCAGATCTTCATCATCTCCAGCTGACGCAGCACGGCAAGCCCGTAAAAGGTGATCGATGCACCGATGCGCGGAATGACCGCCTCATAGCCTTGCAGCTTCTCGCCTCTGTAATAGGCTTCCGGTCGGTGCGATGTGATATTCATGGTTACCCTAAGGGTATTCAAAATATCGATCTCATGCCCGCGTGCCCGTGCCGCTTCGGCCAGGCGCTGATGCGAATAAAGCCCGGCGTTGCGCGCGAGCATTGCGATTTTCATAGTGTCTCCGATGATGCTGGCCGTCCCAGCACCCATTTACGTCGGCTGTCGACCAAAAGCAGCCCCAGCCTGAGAGCGCGCCGCCCGATGAGAATCGGGAATGCCATCGACGCGCGATTGGCAAGGGTAAGTTGCGATGTCCAGCACAGATTGCCCAAACAGATTTGCGTTTCGATGACATGGCGCGCCTGCCGTTCGCCATTCGAACTGCGTACCAGCCGCTGGCCCATCGAAGGCGCTTCGAACCGGCGTGCCTTTTCGCCGGGAAAGGGACGAAACCAGAATTCCACCCACGGCCTGCCATCGCGTTCGAACGGCCGCACACGGGTTGCATGGATTGACGACGTTGCAGCACCGGTATCCATTTTCGCGTGAATATCCTTCAGCTTGAGACCGGGCAAATCGACCAGTTCGCACCAGCCGATTTCGGTCCGGACGCTCGCCCGTTTTCTGACGGGTCGGCGTAGCGCTAACATTCCCTCCTCCATCGCCTTTATCTAGGCTCTTCCAAGCGGTCGGGTTCGACGACTTCCGGCTTACCTTCTTTCGGTTCGGGCTCGATTGCTTCAACCACGGCATCCAGCTTCGGTGTATCTTCGATTTTTACCGACCTGGCCCCTGCTTTTGATTTTTGCCCGGCCTTCGCGGCTTCTGCTCCCATCGCAATTGGAGCAAGCGGTTTGATCAGTGCTGCAAACTGTTCGGCAAGCACGCGGTCAACCGCGGGCGCCATCTTGTCCATCGGAAAGCGCGAATATCCGCCGACGATATAGTTGAAGCTCAGTTTGCTGCCCGTACCGCTTGGTTCGATCGCGATCGTCAGCGTTCCCATCACCGCCTCCGATTGCAATGGCCCTAGCGCGCCTTGCATACGGAGTACCCGTCCCGGCTGCGCAAAAATCACGCGCATATGCTCGACGCTGCCTTTATTGACGATCTTACCCGCCTTGTCCTTTTCCTGCACCAGTTCGCAAAAGCAGCCGCCGGCTTGCGGATCGATATAGAAACCATCGACACTGCCCGACCAGCTATGCGCCGGTTGCCACCAGTCTTTGGGAATAAGCAGGCGCTTCCAGACATCCTCGGGCTTAGCCGACACTTCGGCACCGTGGATGACAAGGAAGCCTTGTTCGGATAGGTTTTTCACTTCAGCCGAAGCAGGAGCGGAGAACAGCGCCAGCGTTGCGGCGACAGGCATGAGATATTTGATCATGCGACCTTGTAGCCGGGGTGTGATGGGGTCGGCAACCCGATTACGAGACTATACCGATGCCATCTAATGTCATCATGCCTTAGCCGAGAATAGTGGCAATCGCCTTGGTCACATCCTCAATATTGGCCATGCCATCGACTTTGCTGACCAGTCCGCGCGCTTCGTAGATTGGCAGGATTGGTTCGGTCTTACCACGATATTCGGCCATGCGGGTACGAACGGTTTCCTCATTGTCATCCGGACGGCGCTTGAATTCCGCCGATCCGCATTTATCGCATATGCCTTGGGTTACGGGCAGTTTGAAAACATCATGATAACCCTCGCCGCAGTTGGCGCAGGTAAAACGGCCTACGATGCGTTCAACCAAGGCATCTTCGTCCACGACAAGTTCGATCACATGATCGAGCGTACGGTTGCGCGCATCAAGAATCCCGCCGAGCGAATGGGCCTGTGCCTCGGTGCGCGGATAGCCATCGAATATCACGCCTGTTTCAGGTGACAGCCGATCAAGCGCTTCGCCGATGATGTTGGATACGATCTCGTCAGAAACCAGCTCACCCGCATCCATTACCGCTTTGGCCTGCAGTCCGACAGGCGTACCTGCCTTTACCGCCGCGCGCAGCATATCGCCGGTCGATAGCTGCACCATACCCCTTTTGTCGACCAGAAGCCCGGCCTGCGTTCCTTTACCAGCCCCCGGGGGACCGAGAAGAATGATGTTCAGCACCTTCGCCACGTTACCCCACCCTCTGTTGTTTTAGTGTCGCTTGCGGATCAGCGCCCGCGATTACCCTTCAGCTTCGCCTTTTTCAGCAGGTCGCCATATTGATGCGCCATCATATGCCCCTGGATTTGCGCGATCGTATCAACCGTCACATTCACCAGAATAAGCAAGCTGGTTCCACCGAGCACGAAGAACT
>JBOFLS010000200.1:0-7508 GCA_051657985.1 Sphingorhabdus sp.
GGCCTTCAACACCGATGCGACGCTGGGCCCTATATCCTTCGATTTCGATCTCTATGACGGGGCGGCTCTTCCGCGCGAAGGCACGACTGCGGGCGGCGATTCCGGCGGGCCGCTGATTGCCGATGAGGCTTTCGACCGACCGGTAGTGGTCGGCGTGCTGTCGGGCGGTTCGCGCTTTTTCGAAGGGCAGCCCTTTTCAAGCTATGGCAGTTCGTCCTTTTATCAACCGCTGTTCATGTTCTGGGATCAGATCGTCGCCAATAACAGCTATGCCTATGTCACGGCACGCGCAGGCGACCGGGATTGGACGGACCCCCGGCACTGGGTGCAGACGATGGACCCGAATTATGCGATATCGGTGAACGGCGCGCTGACAAATGCGCTACCCGGCTTCGCAGCGCCCGGCGTTACTGGGGATACGCCGACCTTTGGCAATGTCTGTTTCCTCGATGAATGCGCCGATTTGAGCGAAGGCGGCGTTGCCTTGACCGAAGGCGCGCCCAATAGCGTGTTCGTCGCGGGCGGACCGGGATCGACCAATTTCGTTCCCAACAACATGGTCGGCAATCCGGCCGCGGGCGTTCGTTCGCGTTACTATGAAGTAACGCTGGATTCGCTCGGTCGAACCCGCCTCAACAGTGCGATCACGATCGACCGGCTGAATATCGATGGCCTTGCCTGGCTCGATATCAATTCGCGCGGTAATCTGAAAGTCTGGGGCGATTATACCCAGACCGGCGGCTGGCTGAACGTCAATGGCACATTGACGACGG
This sequence comes from Sphingorhabdus sp., assembly GCA_051657985.1. Lineage (GTDB taxonomy): Bacteria > Pseudomonadota > Alphaproteobacteria > Sphingomonadales > Sphingomonadaceae > Sphingorhabdus_B. The sequence continues at coordinate 774 of JBOFLS010000200.1, forward strand.
GCGAGGCGTTTTTGGGGCAGGGGCTTCTGACCGGCGGCGGCCGGTTCGATCCGACCTTCCTGACATCGGTGCGCGGCATCATTGCGCCAGGCAGCCTTGGCGGCACGGGCACGCTGACGGTGGCGGGCGACGTCATCCTGTCTTCGGGCAGCACGACCTTCTTCGATGTGGGCCGCAGCGGCAGCGACGTGCTGGCGGTGGTCGGCGATGCGGCCAATACGGGGATCGTCTCGCTTGGCGGTACCGCGGCCGTATTGAATGCGATCGGCCGCGATAGCGCGCGTTTTGGGCAGCGGTTCGATATCATTACGGCACAGGGCGGGGTGCAGAACCGGTTCGATACTGTCGTCGGGCGGGTCGGCGTGCTCTATCCCGAACTCGAATATCTGCCCAATACGGTCGTGGCGAAGATGCGCGCCATCCGTTTCGGCGATTTCTTCGGAGCCAATGGCATAACCAACCCGTTCACGCTGGCGTTCGGCAACGCGCTCGATGGTTTGCGCGGATCCTCCTACACCGATCTGTCGAATGTCTATGGGCTGATCGACATACAGGAGGCAAGCGAGCTGAACCACACCTTCCAAAGCTTGTCGGCAAGTGTCGCCGGGCGGGCAACGATCCTCGATGACAAACAGAATAGCCGTTTCCGCACGCTGGTGGGCGACCGGCTTTCGCAGCTTGGTACCGCGCAAGGTGGCGGCGGCACCGTCCGCATCATGGGTAATCGCGATGTGTTTGCCCGTAACGCAGGGCTGACCGCCAGTTCGACCTCGCAGATCAGCTTCACACAAAATTACCAGACTTCGACCTGGGGCGCGGCACGGCTGCCCGAAAATATGAGCGGTTTCCTATCCGCGGGCTATGTCCGCTCTTCGCTTGCTGGGGTACCGAATGACGGTAGCACCAATGAGGGCAGCTGGCATATCGCAAGCGGTCTCGAATATGCGCTTAACGACCGGACGACGTTCGCAACCGCCGTCGGCCATGCCGATGGCGAACAGGCTTTCAGCGGCGGCAGGGCAAATGTGAACACCAGCCAGGGCGCGATCTATGGCAGCTACCGCCTGGGCGGCGGCTTTTACATCGGCGGCCAGGCAGGTATTGCCCATTCGCGGATCGCAGCGACCAGTCTGGATCGCGGGCGCGGTAGCTTCGGCGGCACCGATACCACTGCGGTCATGCTCGTCGGCGAACTGGAGGCCGGGCGCAATTTCGATTTTGGCGGCATTCAGCTGACCCCGCGTGTCGGCATCGGCTATAGCGACTACAGCGTCGACGGTTTCCGGGGTGCAGCGGATGGCGATCTGGCGCTGGCGGTCGACCGCATCGGGCGCAAGGGCTTCGAGGCGAAAGCGGGCCTGCGCGTTGCGGGCTCGGCAAGGCTCGGCACCGGATCGAGCTGGTCGCTGCAGCCCGAGGTGAAGGCCGATTATGTCAGGCGCCTGTCGGGTAACGCGACCAATTTGCAGGTCCGTTTCCTCGATGCCGAAAATATCGGCATCGCCCTGCCCATTGCGCTGCAGGATGCGAGCTATGGCGAGGTAAAGGGCGGCTTCACGCTGACCAACGGCATATTGGCGTTCGGTGCGGTCGTCGAAACACGGATCGGTGGACAACTCTACCGCGACGACCGGGCGGCGGTGAATATGTCGATCGCGTTTTAGGTATAAACCAATGAGCTTAAAAGTGAGGCCGCTTAACTGCTTACGCGGCCTCACTTTTTTGTTTTCAGCTATTTGCCTAACGCGGAAACGGGACTCTCATATTGCCAAGGCAATCAATAAGCGAGAGGCCAGTTTCACAAACCGGCCTCACTCCTCGTCCATCCCTTACCAACCAACGGTTACGCCGACACGGGCTGCTGTTTTGCCGCGTTTGTTGAAACCGGTGGCGACACCCGCATTAATGGCAACGTTGGGGGTGACCAGCGCACCCATTTGCAAGGCACCGGCGTGCGCACCGTCATAAGTTGCGACATTGGCCGTCAAATTGAACTTCATATCCGGAAGAAACGCTGCCCCACCCATCGCTGTTGCAACCGCTGTTCCGCTTGCAATCTTGTTTTCAAAGCCTGTCAGCCTGCTGTCGATCTGGCTCAACTGGGCGCTAAGGCCATCGATCCGACCCGACAGCGAGATATCCGCAGCCAGTCGCGCATTGGTTTCGGTGGTAAGTGCCGTACCAAGCGAGGCACGCGCCGCCTCTTCAACGGCAATGCGTTGATTGACTTGCAGCATCTGCTGCGTGCGGGTTTGTGACTCGGTCTGGATTGCGCCATTCAGCTGGCCTACAGTAGCAGCGTCGCTGGCTGCGGTCCCGACTGCGACGTTGACGATCCGTCGTTCCGATCCAGTGGCACCGACCGATACCGTATTGGCTTGGCTCGCGACCGATCCGCCGCCCAGCGCAACGCTGTTCGAGGCATTGGCCTGTGCACCATTGCCCAATGCGACATTGCCCGCCCCATTGGCGATCGATAGGTTGCCTATGGCCACAGCGCCATCGCCGGTTGCGGTGTTATCGGCACCCATTGCAACCGCGCCTGTGCCGGTCGCGATGTTGGGGTCACCGATGGCAACGGCCCCATTGCCGTTCGCCTGATTGCCGAGGCCTAGCGACACTGCGCCGTTACCATTGGCGGTGCTGCCGCCGCCGACACTTTGCAGGCTGCCGTTGCCAGTACCAAGTGTGACCGATCCGCTCTGCGTCAATGCCTGGTTGGCAACACTCAGCGCCTGATTGGCTGTGCTTTGGGCGTTGTCGGCAGTTGTCTGCGCCGTTGCTGCATTGGTGAGGGCGGTGTTGGCGGTTGTCTGGGCAGTGCCAGCATTGGCGAGAGCCGTGTTCGCGGTCGTTTGAGCAGCCTCCGCATTTGTAATCGCGGTATTGGCTGTGTTTTGCGCACTCGTCGCCACCGTTTGTGCATTGGCCGCAGCAGTTTGAGCATTATTTGCAGCACTCAATGCTGTGGTAACATCACCCGTCAAAGTGGTGAGACTAGTCAAAGCCTGCCCCGTCTGCGCCAGCGCCTGATTTGCGGTTGCCTGTGCCGTTGCCGCGTTTGTTAGGGCGGTGTTGGCCGTGGTTTGGGCTGTTGCTGCGTTTGTTAGCGCCGTGTTGGCTGTGCTTTGAGCTGTGGCTGCGTTGGTTAGGGCTGTGTTAGCTGTCGTACTGACTGCATTTAACTGGCCAAAATTTACTGCATCTGTCGCTTCTGTCCCTGCGGCTACGCCCACTACCTGACGCAAAGTGCCGGCAGCATTACCTACGGCAACAACATTTTGACGATCTGCACGCGTTGAGGCGCCAATGGCCACGCTGTTCAGCCCGCTGTTAGTCACGGCAGAGCCCTGCCCAATTGCCACCGATCCTGTTCCTCCAGCGGATGCATTTTGCCCTATCGCTATTTCACCATCGAAAACGGGAATGATCGAGCCTGGATAGAAAATGTTCCCAGAAACGGCGCCGGAGCCTATTGCGACGGAATTTGAACTGTTCCCGAAAGCACCCTGCCCAATCGCTGTCGCTCTACTTCCGCCCGCACCACCACCTATTGCGATTGCCTCATTGCCGGCAGCACCTAGTATGGCGATTGAGCGATTGCCAGATGCATTTGATCCGGTACCCAGAGAAACTGAATTTGAGCCAGTTGCTTGGGTGGTGAAACCTATCGCAATGGCACCTTGGGCACTAGCAACTGTAGGTGGACCGCTAAGGGTATTATTAATTCTGATATTTGAATTCTGTGTAGCGGCGTTGATTGCCCCATTCATTTGGCTGACGTTAACTGCGTCGAAATCGCCTATTCCCATAGCAACGTTTACAATTCGCCTTTGATTAGCGGCATTGCCAACCGAAATAACGTTGAATTCATTGGCTACCGAGTTAAACCCAATTGCGACACTTCCGGAACCGTTGGAAATTGCACCATAGCCCAAAGCCAAACTGAATTGACCACCAGCTGTCGCATTCGTCCCACACCTCAGATTTGTACCAAAAATTTCGGTACAAATTGAAGCAGCTGTTAGTGCCTGTTGTGCAAGATTAGCTGCATTGACAGCACGCGTGTCGGCAAACAATGCAACGTTATAAGCAGAGTTTGCCGTGTTAGCCACTATGTTGACCTGCGCAACCGTTGCAGCATCCTGCTGGTCAATTCCGTCGGCCAAATTCGTAATCCGGCTCCCGTTCATTTCGATCCCATCGGTTACGCTGACCGTTGGCGTAATCAGGCCATTTTCATCCAACTGCGTTGTCACCGCCGCCGTCACATTATATTGCAATGCATAGGGCGAAATCCAGCCGCCAGTGGGATTGCCATTGGCGTCAAGGATAACGCTTGTAGGGGTCAGTAGCGGTGCACCATTTGCGGTCAGCAATGCGGCGTCACCTGTCAGTCTGCCAAAAACGATCGCGCCCCCCTCTGACGTATCGCTTTGAAAGCGCCCTTGCAACCCAACTGAAGCAACGCCGGAGGCATTGGTTGAAATCGCTGTTGGGTCAGGCGCGGTTAGCGAATAAAAATAGTCTAGATTGGTTACCTGATCAGTGATTGAACCTTCCTGGACATTCACCGAAATCGAATTCACCGTGTTGGAGTTGAAAGAATAGCTACTGAAAGCCGCGATGGGATTGTTACTGAGCGTGTTTACCAACGAGGTCACGCTGCTGTTAGGCGCATTAAAATTTAAAGTTCCGTCATAGTCGGCATCGACATTCACAACGGCTATCGCAGGATCAAAAAACGTTGCTGCGTCCCATTGAAAGGGACCGAAAACGGGGTTCAGCGTAACCGGTTGCCCGGAAATTGCAAGATCGCCACTGTAAACGACATTCTGGGTGGCCGTAACCGTTGACGTAGTACCGTTAACTGGAGTCGCGGTAACCGTTGCGGTGCCAGTCGTCCGGGTTCCAAGCGTGATGCAGGGCGGCAAAACCGGTAGCGCATTTATCGGGCACACGGTGTCGCTCAACGGCACCTGTGGCGGTTGAACGGTTTGCGCCGACGCACCCTGCGAAGACATCGCCAGCAAAACCGCAGCCACACTGGCTCCGCCGCACAAGGCGGAACGAAATTTAATAGTCATTTGAATATTCCCCTGTTTTGATCTTATGACAAAGTCCTGAGTCGGACTTCTATTGTTAAGGTTATGTTCACTAACGATCGAAGGCAAGCGGGAAAACACTTAAAAACGGTAGTTTACGCGCCGTATATCGTAAAGAAGTGCAGCAATGCGTATGACCCTTGGCGTGGGTTTATCTTATCTCTATAATGCCCCTATCCCCGGGGAGTCGTGTGACTGAGAGGCTGGTGTTACGCCCAGCGACCCGCTGAACCTGATCCGGCTGACACCGGCGGAGGGAGGGAGCGGTTCAGTCCAAACACCGCCCTCGCTCCGCACCGCAAGGAGTGAATATCATGGCAGACATCCCGGCCCGTACCGAACAACCAAGCGTTACCACCGGCCCGATCCGTGGCTCCAAGAAAATCTATGTAGGGCCGCGCAAGGTCGCCATGCGGGAGATTTATCTGGAGCCGACCAGCGGCGAACCGCCCGTGCGGGTCTATGACACTTCCGGTCCCTATACCGATCCGCAGGCGCATATCGATATCACCAGGGGCTTGCCCGAACTCCGCCGCAACTGGATCCGCGAACGCGGCGATGTTGAGGAAGTCCCGCAACGCGAAGTCCGGCCAGAGGATAACGGCCAGCTCGGCCCCGACCGTTCGGGCGGCGTCGCGCCTTTTCCTAATGTGAAGAAGCAGGTGCTGCGCGCCAAACCCGGCATGAACGTGTCGCAGATGCACTATGCCAAGCGCGGCATCATCACGCCAGAAATGGAATATGTAGCCGAACGCGAAAATCTTGGCCGCGAGAAGCTCGCGCAATACATCCGCGACGGCGAAAGCTTTGGCGCGGAAATCCCCGATTATGTCACCCCCGAATTCGTCCGCGATGAAATCGCAAGGGGCCGCGCGATCATCCCCAACAATATCAACCACCCCGAAAGCGAACCGATGGCGATCGGACGCAATTTCCTGGTGAAGATCAACGCCAATATCGGCAACAGTGCGGTCGCATCCGACGTCGCCACCGAAGTCGACAAGATGGTCTGGTCCATCCGCTGGGGCGCGGACACGGTGATGGACCTCTCCACCGGGCGCAACATCCACGACACACGCGAATGGATCATCCGCAACGCGCCCGTCCCCATCGGCACCGTGCCCATCTATCAGGCGCTGGAAAAGGTCGGCGGCGTGGCCGAAGACCTGAACTGGGAAATCTTCCGCGATACCCTGATCGAGCAAGCCGAACAGGGCGTCGATTATTTCACCATCCATGCGGGCGTCCGCCTGCCATACGTGCCACTCGCCGCCAAGCGCGTGACCGGCATCGTGTCGCGCGGCGGCAGCATCATGGCGAAATGGTGCCTTGCGCATCACAAGGAAAGCTTCTTGTACGACCATTTCGATGAGATCACCGAGATCATGAAGGCCTATGACATCGCCTATTCGCTGGGCGATGGCCTGCGCCCCGGCTCAATCGCCGACGCCAATGACGAAGCGCAATTTGCCGAGCTCTATACCCTTGGCGAACTCACCCACCGCGCGTGGAAAGAGGATGTGCAGGTGATGATCGAAGGCCCCGGCCATGTGCCGATGCACAAGATCAAGGAGAATATGACCAAGCAGCTGGAGGTGTGCGGCGAAGCGCCCTTCTACACATTGGGGCC
>JBOFLS010000201.1:0-12386 GCA_051657985.1 Sphingorhabdus sp.
ATCTCAGGTGACTTGAAATGCTCTTTTGGGTCAAAAACACCATTATCAATATTGCCGGATGCCGAAAAAGGGTGGCGCGGCGATAATAATTCCAACTTTTGCATGCCCGGTAAACGTGCTGCATGTGCGAATGTTCCGACATGTCGGCATAGGGGACCTTTGCGCCCGCGACTGTGTTTTCCTCATTCTGTCTACTAACAATATGAGGATGTTCCGATGCAAAATCCCATCCAAGATGCAACCGTTCCGGTTGCAAAAGGAATATCGATGGTAAGCGGTGATTTTGACCAAATCATGCAGATGTCTACACCGGATTCCGTTCCATCGCCGAGTCCCGATCCGACACCAGGCCCGGCGCCCTCACCTTCTCCGCCGCCACAGGAAATACCGGCACCAGCTACACCCGATGCACCGACCCCTGCACCAGAGATACCCCCCATAGAACCGGGTACGCCAACTATGCCGCCAGCAATTGCATTGAATTAGGTTCGGGTTCGGCTAGCTGGCATTCCCACTATTTGATAATAGCTAGCCAACCAATAAGCGATGGGCCTCTATGCCATGTATCAGCGCCGGCAATCTTCTATACCAAGACCGGATATGAAACGAGCCCCTGACGCTTTGACGTCAGGGGCTCGAAAAATGTCCATTCGGCATTAAACGGGGGCAGAAATGCCGAATGACAACATTAAAACACCTTTTGGAAAGACTTGTTCCATTAGTTTTTAAAAAAATGTTGGGACAATGTTTATTAGCCGTCCCACTTTATCAAGCCCATGAAATATAAAGTAATTTATCTGTGCCGATCATTATGGGTAAGAATGCATGGCCCAAATCAGGCACGCCGATCCTGTGAGTCCATCAGAACATGGATCCGCGATCACCCGAGAGTTTCATATATGGCCATGGGAACAAGTCATCGGCTAACTTGTTTAATAAGGAGAAAAATTCGAAAAAATTCAAGAGGTTTTTGCAATGGTCGATGATGATATTGAACAAGAGCGCACGACAAATCAGGCAAGAGCCGGATCAACACCGCACATCGTTCGCTACATATTGATCATATCTCTAATTCTTGCGTTGATTGCGATGGCTACCGTTTATTTCGTCCATTTCCAGCCGGGGGAACAACCGACGGCGACAGATCAGGTCGAAGAGAGCAAGTCCGGATCCACCGTTTAGATTTGCCAATTGATGCAGAGTGTTTGAGATTGGAAAAAAGGATGTAAATACAACTAAAGATACGCGCCATCATGATATATCAAGGGCGCTATCCGATCGTTAACATCGACTCGTACGACGCGTGCAATGACGATACTATGCGTTCCATAAGCTAGCATTGCGTCGATGATGCAATTGAGATTGGCTTGGGCATCCTGCAATTGCGGCAAGCCGTCTGTACCGGTGACCCAAGCACCATAGGTAAATCGTTCGGCTCGCGGCAAGCCCCCGCCAAACGCCATTGAAACTTCTTTTTGATGGCTGGATAACAGATTGACCGACAAAGGAGCACCGGGCTCCAAAAGCGCGTGCAAACTTGTTGTTCTGTTGACGCAAACCAGGATGGCAGGGGGATCGATGGTCAGTGAGGTGATCGAAGTGGCGGCCATTCCCACGGGTCCATCGTCGCCTTTGGCAACAACGATCGATACGGATGCCGCCAATCTGCGCATCGCCTTGCGAAACAAGGCTGGAATTTCGACAGGAACTTTGGAAAAGGGATCGGACATCGGCAGCCTCGGCGCAGCTTGATTGCTGCTGAGGGCCAGACACCAGAATGGCGTAACCGTCAATCCGGTTACGCCGCTTCGCTACAATCCTTTGGGTTCAGAATTTGAACCCTGCCTCCACCCCGATCAACCGACGCGCACCCGGGGAAATGAACGATCCGCCAAATTCGATTGCTGGAATGACCTCGGCCAAATATTTGCGGTCGAGCATGTTGTTGGCAAAGACCGCGATATTCCAGTTATCGCCTTCGAGCCCGGCACGAACGTTCAGAACACCGAAAGCCTTGCGCTTGGCGACATCGTATCGGGCATCGCCAACCGCTGCCGGAAGTGCCAGTGCCGAAATCGGCAACAATCCGCTGAACAGCGTTGGGCGAACCTGATCCTGCACCGTATGGAACCAGGTGGGTCCGGTGATGCGGTAATCGGCACGCAGCAGCAGGTCGATGCCGTCGGTCAGCGGCGCATCGATTTCGGTGCCGATGTTGATCGTATAATCCGCCGTATAGGGTGACTTGTTACCGATGGTATAGGTACGCGAACTGTTCGCCTTGATCTCGCTATCGGTAATGTTGACCGCACCGAAAAATTTCCATCCATCGACGACGCGCGCCGAAAGATTCAGTTCAGCCCCCTTCACATCGACCTTGTCGATATTGGAAACCACCCGCAGCAAACCGAAACTGCCGACGAAGAATTCGAAAAACTGCATATCGGTGATGCGAGTGTAATATCCGGCAAGATCGTAGGTGATGCGCCCATCGAATAATGCCCCCTTTATTCCGGCCTCGAAGGCGCTCGATCTTTCCTTGTCATATTCATCGGTGATGTTGACGCCCGCACCGATAAAGGCGTTGAAATTGGCGTTGATGATCGCCGCCGATCCCTGATTGTTGAACCCGCCCGATTTGAAGCCGATCCCCCAATTCGCGTAGATATTCGTATCGCCGCCGCCCGGTTTCCAGCTTATACTGATCTTGGGCTGGAGTTGCTTATAGCTTTCCGATTTAGGCGTGAACGCGCCAAAGGCCTGACCGGGATTGATCGGCCCGCCGGTGAACGGATCGACCGCAGTCGGTACCAGCGAGGATGTCTTGCGGTCCTCGATATCGTAGCGAAGCGCCAAACCCGCCTTGAACTCGTCGGATGGCTCATAGTCGACCGAACCGAACGCCGCATAGACGTTGGTTCCAAACTCGTCGGCCAGCAGCACCGAAGTCGGGTTGTTCGTGTTCGGTGCATTGTAGAGTTGACGAATGACGCCATTGCCATTTTCCGCCCCCAGGCTGACGCCGACGCGACGGTCGATGTTGAGATAATAGGCCCCAACTTGCCACGCTAGCGGGCCATCACCGTTCGACGACAACCGGATTTCGCCGCTGATGTCCTTTTGCTTGCGGATCTGGAATTGCGTGCCGTCGCAGGTCGTCGGGCTATACGGACCGAAAGTTGATCCGTTGGCCGGTGCGAAAATGAAAGGCACCGGGATCTGTCCTATAAAACCCGGCTGATTGACCGGAAAGCCCGTAAGCGCCGCCGTTGAGGTGAAACAGCTGTTGACCGCGCCCGCAACGGCTGGGTTGGCCGCGCTGATGTACCGCGCAAAATCCGCTGAAGTCCCATCGGCTACTAGGCTTTGGTCGACATCCGAATAAAGCGCCCAAGCGGTCAATTTGGTGGAACCGAAATCATGTTCGAGCTTGATCGAAGCGTCGAAGCTCGTTTGATCGTTAGTGGGGCGGATATTGCTGTAATAGCGAAAAGGATGTTCGTTTACATCTTCGTAAAAAGCGGGGTTCACAGCTGCGAAATTGGGTAAATGGAACGCCGCGTTGAAATTGATGGAGGCGCCCGACAGGTCGGCATAGCGCGCCTTCACATCCACCTCGGTGGCGTCGCCGAATTGAACGACGAAACGGCCATCGACGCTCCAGATTTTCTGGTCGTCGACGACCTTCCGGTCAAGCAGCAGGTTGCGGTAGAAGCCATCGGTCTGGCGGTAGAAACCGGAAAGCACCAGTCCCGCGCCATCGCCGATCGGCGTCGCGATATGACCGACCGCTTCGATCGTATTCTCATTGGCGTAACTGGCGCGGATCGCGCCTTCAAGCCTGTCGCCCGGCTTCAATGTCTGGATGACGATCGCGCCCGCCGCCGCGTTGCGGCCGTAAAGTGCGCCTTGCGGGCCTTTCAATATTTCGATCTGGCGAAGCGTGCCCTGCGTCTGGTTGAGCTGCGCGGTATTGGTTTTCAATATACCGTCGACCACCAGCGCGATCGAGCTTTCCGCATCGCGCGCGCCGTTGATGCCGCGAATGTTGACCTGCGTGTCGCCTGCTTCGGCTGTACCCGTCACGATCGTAACGCCGGGGGTCAGCGCGACGAAATCTTCGGCCTTGTCGGCCCCGGTTTTTTGCAGCGCATCGGCGGTCAGCACGGTGACCGAAGCCGGTACATCCTGCAGCCGCTCTTCCTGCCGCCTAGCGGTAACGATAATTTCCTCGCCCCCCGCGTCGTCAGCACCGGCATCCTGTGCCAGCACGGGCGCGACGGGAAAGGCGAGCGCAACAATCGAACTGCTCAGCACATATTTGGCCATACGCATGATTTATCTCCCTGAAACTCTTGTTTTCTCCACAGATCACACCAGCGGGTTGGCCCCGCTCATATAAACATAGACTTCTTGAAATTTGCCATCCCGAACACGCCAGAAATTGGTGTTGAACAGACGTGTGACGCTGCCGTCATGGCCGGTCAGCACCGCTTCGAAACAGGCGGTGATCCGGCCATGTTTTTCATCGACGGTGCAGATGAAATCCTTGTGCACGATGTTGGCATAGGCATCGAAGAAATCGACGAACATGCGACGGATCGCATCCTTGCCGGCATGGCGGGTGAACGCGGTCTGCACACAGAACAGCGCTTCGTCATGGAAACAATCGAGCGCTGCATCGAGGTTCTTCGCATCGACATTACCGAAATAGGTCTTGGTTGCCAGCTCTATCAGCTGCGCGCGATCGAGGGTCGGTTCGTACTGCATCAGGCGTCTCCTCCCTTAAGCAGGTTGTCGCCGCTCATATAGACATAGACGCGGTGGAATTTATCGCCCTTAAGATAGAAACGATTGCAATTTTCATAGCGCAGTTCGGGCCCGCCATTGGGGGTGATCAGCACGGTGAATTGCGAACAGATGGCGCTGCTTTCAGGATCGCCGGTATGGACGAAATTGCCATGCCAGATATCGGAAAAGTCGGCGAACAGTCTGGTGAACATAGCGCGGATTGCGGGCTTGCCATTGTGCACGGTGGCCGAGGTCACTTCGGTCAGGATCGCATCCTCGGTAAAGCAATTGAGCACCTTCTCCATCGCCTTGTTGTCGACGCCATCGAAATAGCGCTTGGTGACGATATCGATATAATAGGGATAAGGCATTGGCGCTTGCCCCTTCCCGCCTTCGCTCCATTCCGCCATCAGCCATGTCCCTTCTTGATGCCTGCATCGTTGCCGACCCCCGGGGCGGGGAAAGCTTTCTTGCTATGCGTAAGGCCGAGCTGGATCAGCAGTTCAGCCTGCTTGTAAGCGATCAAACCGGGATTGATCACCGGAATGGGCAGGTTTCCCGCAAGCCAGCTCGCCGACTGATGCATGGTTGTGGACCCAAGCACGATCACATCGGCACCATCCTCGGCCATTGCCTTTTCCGCTTCGGCTTTCAGCTTCCCAAAGATGATTTCCTCTTTGCCCTCCAGCAATTCGGTTACGTCCGGGCGCGTATCGATTGAGCGCAAGGATGCGACGCGCGGCCAATAACCATATTCGGTCAGCGTCTTTTCATAGAGCGGGAACCATTCGTCCCACATCGTCAGCACCGTAAATTTCTTACCGAGCGTCATCGCCATGTGAAAGGCGCTTTCGCCCGGACCCAGCACCGGGATCGACAGTCGCGACCGCAAAGCGCGCAGACCGGAGTCGCTGACCGTATCGATGACGACGGCCGAATAGCCCTGTTCCTCCGCATCGATCCCCGCCTGGAAAACGGTGAAATCCATCAGCATCATATCATGATAACTGTCGCCCAAAGCCGCACCCCAGCCAACGGCTTCAAATACCGGTTTGAAACCTGGTGCGATAAATTCGGGCGGTAGTTGCGCTGCACGATTGGCAATGCCTGCCGCATCCATTGGAATGGGCACGATTACCTTGATACGGTTTTCGCTTGCCATAGGAAAACCCCTCCAACGCCAATTGCTTTATCGGGATAGTATTGTATACAAAATGCTGAAGGTCAAGTCTGTGGGGAAGACAAGTGTCAAACGCATCGGATCGTGCATATGCCCAGATAAGAGGAATGATCCTGCGCGGCGAACTTTCACCCGGCGTACGGGTTAGCGAAGAGCAGATGGCCGACCATTGTGGCGTTTCGCGTACGCCTGTACGTGATGCATTGACGCGGCTTGAGGCGGAATCCTTCATTCGCAAATCCGAGTCGCAACGCAGTTTCGTAGCCGATTGGTCGCTGAACGATATCGAGGATGCATTTATATTGCGCGAAATGCTTGAAGGCTATGCCGCAAGACGGGCGGCCGAACGGATCGATGAACGGCAATTGCAACAACTAACCGAACTAAATAGTGCGATTGCCCGCAGCATACACCTTATGAAACCGGATATTACCGCTTTTCTAGAGGATAATAGAGTCTTTCACGGTATAATCCTCGAGGCTGCGGCATCATCGCGTCTAACAGCCACCTTGTCACGGTTGATCGAACAGCCGGTCGTCTGGCGCACGGCGCAAAATTACGACACGGAAAATCTACTTCGTTCACATCGCGAACATGACGAATTGCTTTCAGCCTTTACCCGCAGGGATGGCGACTGGGCCGAAGCCGTAATGCGGGCACATATTCGCCGGGCTTTTCATACCTATGCCGATGCCCATCGTAGCCAGCGCGCGATAGACAAAGGTGCAACCCCAAAGCAGACTTGATTTTGTATACAATTATGGCAAACTCGACTAGATGATCCCCGCTCACATAGAATTTGTCGAAGTCGGACCGCGTGATGGGTTGCAGAACGAGAAAGAGCTGATCGCAACCGTAGACAAGCTCCACCTCATCAATCGCGCGCTAAACGCTGGTGTGCGAAGGATCGAGGTCACCAGTTTCGTCAATCCCAAGCGTGTGCCGCAAATGGCTGATGCCGAAGAGGTGTGCGCCAAACTGCCGGTGCGCGACGATGTCACTTATATTGGCTTGGTTCTTAATGCGCGCGGCGCCGAACGCGCTATCGCCACCGGACGGATCGACGAGTTGGGCGCTGTCGCGGTCTCGACCGAACAGTTCGCCATCGCCAATCAGGGCCAAAGCAGCGATGAGTCTGTTGAGGCCTGCAAAACCATTATCGCGATGGCAAAGCAGGCAGGGCTGACCGGCCAGGCAACGATCAGTGCCTCTTTTGGCTGCCCCTTTGAAGGCGAGGTTTCGGAAGACCGCATCGTGGCCATGGCGCAAGCGCTGGCTAAGGCGGAGCCGGTCGAGATCGCACTTGCCGATACCATCGGAGTCGCCAACCCAGCCCATGTCAAACGACTGGTTACGCGTGTGAGGGAATTGATCGCACCCATTCCGGTTCGCGTCCATTTTCATAACACGCGCGGAACCGGGCTTGCCAATGTCTGGGCGGCGATCGAGGCAGGAGCAAGCGTCGTCGATGCGTCGATTGGCGGATTGGGCGGCTGCCCCTTTGCGCCGGGCGCGACCGGAAACGTCTGCAGCGAGGATGTCGTCTACATGCTCGACCGCGCAAAAATAGAAACCGGTCTCGACCTGCAAAAACTGATAGAAGCGAGCCACTGGATCGGCGGCGTTATGAACAAGCAGCTGTCGGGAATGGTCGCCCGCGCGCCCGCTTTTCCGAAAGCGGCCTGAGAATTTGTTTAATTAGGGACAGTCCCTAATTAAAGTCTGAGAGGATTGGCAATGGGTTATCGTCTGGGTGTCGACGTAGGGGGGACCTTCACCGATCTGCTGCTGTTCAACGCCGACACCGGTGCCTTTTGGCGCCACAAGACGCCATCGACGCCCCATGACTCGTCAGAAGGCATTCTTAACGGTGTGAATGCAATCTGCGCGGATGCGGGGGTCGCGGCAAAGGATATCGACTATTTCCTCCACGGCACGACCGTTGCAACCAATGCAGTGCTGGAAGGCAAAGGCGCGCGTGTCGGGCTGATCGCTACCGAAGGCTATCGCCATATCATGCAGATCGCTCGCAGTTACGTCCCCGGCGGACTGGCCGCATGGATCATCTGGCCGAAGCCGACGCCGCTTGCGGCTTTGGAAGATACCGTCACAGTCAAAGGGCGCATCAATGCCGCTGGGGAGGAAGTGCGGCCACTGGATGAGGCCGGCGTCCGTGTGGCGCTTAATCAACTCAAGCAACAGGGTGTCGAGGCCATTACCGTCAGCTTCATCAACGCCTACACCAATGGCGCGCATGAAAAACGCGTGGGTGAAATGGCGCGGGAGATCATGCAGGATGTGCCGGTATCACTATCCCATGAAGTACTCCCCGAAATGCAGGAATATGAGCGAACCTTGACCACTGTCGCCAATGCTGCAGTGCGCCCGGTCGTCAGCAAATATGTCGCAAATCTACGCGACAAGCTGGCTGTTTCGGGAATGGCAGGCAAGCTCTCGCTGCTGCGTTCCGACGGCGGATTAATGTCGGCGCTGAAGGCAGAGGAGCATCCGGTCAACATATTGATGTCCGGCCCGGCCGGCGGTGTTACCGGCGCGCTGTGGGTCGCCAAAAATGCTGGCTTCAAGAATATCCTGACGCTGGACGTTGGCGGCACCTCGACCGACGTGGCACTGATCGAAAATCTGGAACCGCGCCGGGTGCGTACGACCGAGGTCGGGCACCTCGCGGTTCGTGCATCCTCGCTCGATGTGAAGACTGTGGGTGCTGGCGGCGGATCGATCGCTTATGTCCCCGACCTGACCAAGGCGCTGCGCGTCGGCCCGCAATCGGCGGGCGCGGTGCCCGGGCCCGTCGCCTATGGAAAGGGCGGCGAAGCACCGACGGTGACCGATGCCAATGTCGTGCTGGGCTACCTTCCGGAAAACCTGCTTGGCGGCAGCTTCCAGCTTGACCGTGAAGGTGCCAAGAAAGCCGTGCAAACGATCGCCGATGCGCTCGGCATCGACCTGATGGCGGCGGCGCGCGGGATCATCGATATCGTCAACGAGAATATGTTCGGCGCGCTGCGGATGATTTCGGTGCAGCAGGGTTACGACCCGCGCCATTTCGCGCTGATGGGCTTTGGCGGCGCGGGACCGCTGCATGTCAACGCGGTGGCCCGGCTGATGGGCAGCTGGCCAGCCATCTCGCCTGTGTCGCCGGGCGTACTCTGCGCGCTGGGCGATGCAACCACGCGGATGCGGACGGAAACCGCGCGAAGCTTTTCCCGGCTGGCCAAGGATACACAAGCTGACGAGCTTATTGCGATCCTGGACGAAATGGCCGCACAGACCCACGCAGAGCTCCGCTCCGACGGGGTCGCCGAAAGCGACATCGTCAGCGAGTTTGAAGTCGATGTTCGCTATGCGGGACAAGCCTTTGAAGTTCCCTTGACAATCACCGCCGGTGCACTGCGCAACGATGGCGTCGACGGCATCCTCAAACGCTTCGATGAAGAGCATCTGCGCCTCTTCACCTTCAACATGGAAACCCCGCACGAAATTGTGAACCTGCGTGCGGTGGCACTGGGGCAAAGCCTGAATCTGCCCGCCGCCGAACTGCCCAAGGGCGATGGCAACCCTGCGCTCGCCAAGATGCGCGATCACACGCTGTGGATGGACGGCAAGGAGCAGGCGGCGGTGATCTATGACCGTGCCAAACTGCGCCAGGGCGATATCATCCCCGGCCCGGCAATCGTCGTCGAAATGGACTCGACCACCCTGATCGAAACCGGCTGTGTCGCGACTGTCGATCCAGTTGGCAATATCCTGATCAATCTGGCGTAAGGAGCAAGAAAATGCCTGCAACCATCGTCGAAACCAACGGCACGCCTTTCAAGAAGATCGATATCGACCCCGTCACGCTCGACATCATCGAAAATGCGCTGCGCAATGCGCGCATTGAGATGGACGCGACGCTCGTGCGCACCGCCATGTCGCCCGGCATCCGCGAACAGGGCGATGCTTTCCCGCTGATCGCCGATCATTTGGGCCGGATGATCGTCGGCCAGTTTGGCAGTTTCATCGGCGGTTTCCTGGCTGGCTTCGATGGCACTCTGGAAGATGGCGACATGATCTTCCTGTCCGATCCCTATAGTTGCGAAGGCGCAATCAGCCATTCGAACGACTGGCTGGTGCTGCTCCCCGTCTTCAAGGACGGACGTCTGCTCGCCTACACCGCGATGTTCGGCCATCAGTCCGACATTGGCGGCAAGGTGGTCGGATCGATGCCGATCAACGCGCATTCGATCTTTGAGGAAGGCGTGCGCATCCCGCCCGTTAAAATATGGCGCAAGGGCGAATATAATGACGACCTGATGAAGCTCGTCATGCACCAGACGCGCAAGCCCGATTGGTGCCAGGCGGATCTGAACGCCCTCATCGCCTCGTGCCGGGTCGCCGCGCGCCGGGTGATCGAAATGGCGGAGCGCTTCGGCGACGACATCTATGTCTCGGCAACGCAGGAGCTGCTCGCGCGCAATCATCGCGCGATGAAGGCGCTAATCGGGATGGCGGTGGCCGAAGAGCCGGTGAGTTTCGAGGATTATGTCTGCGACGATGGCATGGGTTACGGCCCCTACAAGATCAAATGCAGCATGTGGCGTGAGGGCGACAAGGTCATCCTCGATTTCGCCGGTACCGACCCGCAATCGGCGGCGTCGATCAACTTCTATCTCAATGAAAACATGTTCAAGATGTTCTTCGGCATCTACATGATCATGGTCTTCGATCCTCAGATCCTGTTCAACGACGGCTTCTACGATCTGATCGATGTGCGCATCCCTGAGGGGTCGCTGCTCAAGCCAAAATTCCCGGCAGCACTATCGGGCCGCACCCATGCACTCGGACGCATCTTCGACATTCTCGGAGGTTTACTCGGCCAGAAAACGCCGGAATTTCTGAATGCGGCCGGTTTCTCCTCCTCCCCACACCTTTTCTATTCGGGCAATGACAAAAAGGGCGAATGGTTCCAGCTGTTCCAGATCGGCTTTGGCGGGATTCCGGGGCGACCGCTGGGCGATGGCCCCGATGGCCATTCGCTATGGCCAGGGTTCACCAATGTGCCCAACGAGTTTCTGGAGCGTTACTTCCCGTTGATGATCGAACGCTATGAAACCGAACCCGACAGCGGCGGCGCCGGGCTGCATCGTGGCGGCAATGGTATCCACATGACCTACCGCTTCCTCGCGAGCGGCACCATTTCGATCCATGACGACCGCTGGTTCGTGCCCCCCTGGGGCGTGAATGGCGGACTGCCCGGAAAACGGGCGAAGAAGCTACTCGAAAAGGCCGACGGCACGATGCAGATCGTCGGCAATAAGGTTGAGGAAGTGAAGGTCGAACAGGGCGACCAGCTTCATTTCATCACCTGGGGTGGCGGGGGCTGGGGCGATCCGCTGGAACGCGACCCAGCGCTTGTCGGCCGGGAAATTGTGCAAGGCCTAGTGACCGCTGAAGGCGCAAAGGCTTATGGCGTTGTTACCAATGACAATGGTGTTGTCGATGCGGCCGCTACCGAAGCCTTGCGTACCCAGATGCGAGGACAAAGAGGCGAACTCAAGTTGTTCGACTATGGCCCGTCAATCGACGAACTGCGAAAGAATTGCGAAGCAGAAACGGGGTTGGCAGCACCGATCCAGCCAGTTTGGGTGACGGTCGAAGCAGCGGAATAAACCCTCCGCGTTTCTGCGCGAAACAATTTTATCGCGCAGAGACGCGGAGAGCTAAGGATGAGCAATGAGTAGCGGAGCTCTTAACGATATTAAAGTGATAGAATTGGGCCAGTTGCTCGCAGGTCCCTTCTGCGGCCAGTTGCTCGGCGATATGGGTGCCGACGTGATCAAGGTCGAACCGCCGGGCGCGGGCGATCCGATGCGGTTGTGGGGTCAGGGCGAAGAGAAGGTGCAATGGGAGGTGATTGGACGCAACAAGCGCTCGGTTTCTGCCAATTTGCGCATTCCCGAGGGGCAGGCGCTGGTTCGCAAATTGATCGCCAAGGTCGATGTGCTGGTCGAAAATTTTAAGCCCGGCACGATGGAAAAATGGGGCCTCGGCCCTGAGGTACTCCACACCGACAATCCTGGCCTGATCATCGCGCGCATGTCTGGCTATGGCCAGACCGGGCCCTATTCGGACCGCGCCGGTTTTGGCGGGATTGGCGAGGCGATGGGCGGCTGGCGCTATATTGTCGGCGAACCCGATCGCCCGCCGAGCCGAATGGGGATATCGATCGGCGACACGCTGACCGCGACCTATGGCTGCATGGGTGTACTGGCGGCGCTGCATGCGCGTGAGAAAACCGGCAAGGGCCAGGTCGTCGATGCAGCGCTCTACGAAAGCGTGTTGCAGGTGATGGAGGGGCTGGTGCCGGAATATGACCATGGCGGCTTCATTCGCGAACGGTCGGGATCGATTC
>JBOFLS010000202.1:0-17930 GCA_051657985.1 Sphingorhabdus sp.
ACCATTTCATTATAGCGTGGATGTGGGCCACGATGGAGCGGCATTCTGAAAATTGCCGCTTGTTTCTCCGTATTTGGAAGGTGCATACCATTTGACTGGAAATCATTTGGGTCAAAGCCCTCTGTGCGTACCGAACCAAATAATTTCGCAAAAACGCGTCGCTCCACGACTTCTATCGGAATCAGGTGATGGCAATGAAACCCATTGATCCTGACACGGCTACGCACTGCGCGAAATGTCGCCATCAATTCCCCCGACAAGCGTTTTTCGTTTTTTCATGCTGAACGTGAATGCGGTTTGCCGAAAACGATTTAAGCTCCAAAATGGAGAGATATTTTCAGCAGATTGTTTTCGGGATCGGGGATCAAGGACAAATTTTGTCCGGCTTCCAGATCGGCAACGGTTTGATCGGTCAGAACCGGGCCATTGACGCATAGGTCATGCACCAATCTTACCATGCGTTGCATGATTGCGGTTTCGGAAAGCCCACCCCCATCGAACAGAATTTCCTGGCCCGTGAATATTGATAAGCCTCGTGTCTTGACACACAAAACGGGTTCGGATTGATCGAAACCTATCAGAGCGAGCGCTGGAAAAGGACCGTTTTCCGTATAGTTCCGTACCGCTTCAACGAAATATTCCTTATCGGAAATGACACGCCCATTACTCGATACTATGGCGTCCGCGTGCAAAAGTTCAGCCAGATGGGCTGAAAACTTAAGATATCCCTTGGCAAGTGCCGAAACCCTTATTCCATCGGCCAGATGATGCGAGAATTCCAGCATTATCATGGATCGGAAACTGTCGACCGATGCCGCCATGAATATCGGACGCAAACCCAGCGCCACACCGGAAATCGGGCTTACCGACGCGACGAAGGTTAGTCCTTCGAACAGCAGCGTACGACAATTTCCCATTATTGTTTCGGAATCGGAATCGAACAAAACCGTATCGCTGGTCGCAATGTTCTCGTGAAATCTTTCTACAACGGTTTCAGCCGGTTCGCGAAAATATAGACAAACTGGTGATGTCTGCGCCATTCATTTACATCCGAAAATCATGTTCTATTTTTGTTCCTATCGTGCCGCTGGATATGAACAAGAGTAATTTTCTCCGTTTCGGATCAAATTTCTACCTGACTGCCCAGTTCAACAACACGATTGGTCGGCAATTTGAAGAATTCCATAGCGTTTGCCGCATTGCGCAACATCCATGCAAAGACCTTTTCACGCCATATCGCCATGCCGGGCACCTTGGATGCAATCAGGGTCTGTCGCGACAGGAAGAAACTGGTTTGCATCATGTCGAAAGGTGGACCGCACAAATCAACCGTAACAAGCGCTGCAGGCACATCAGTTTCTTCAAGAAAGCCGTAACGCAGCACGACGCGGTAGAAGCCTTCACCCAAGCTTTTGCAGGTTGCGCGTTTATCTGCATCCACATACGGCACTTCGGCGATCTGTACGGTCAGAATTATGATCCGTTCATGCAGAATGCGGTTATGCTTGATATTGTGCAGCAAGGCCGATGGCACGCCCGAACTCGACGAAGCCATGAAGATTGCGGTTCCCGGTACGCGCTGTGCACTGCCCGAGGCTGATTTAATGAATATCTCCATCGGCATTGTCGCCTCTGCCATACGTTCGCGCATCAACTGCCGGCCGCGCGACCAAGTTGTAAGCAGAGTGAAGATGATCAGGCCGACTACGAGCGGGAAATAACCGCCGCTCGGTACTTTCAGCAGGTTTGAACCGAGATAGGCCAGGTCGACGATGAAGAAGACCGCCAATATGGGCAATGCGCGCCATTTGGGCCATTTCCACAATGTAAGAAGCACGACCGAAATCAGGCAGGTATCAATGAACATCGCACCTGTCACGGCTATACCGTAAGCCGCTGCCAGGTTGCTTGACGACCGGAAAAATACAACCAGCAACAAGACCATGACCATCAACCCCCAATTGATCGCAGGGATGTAGATCTGCCCAGCCTCGCTTTCGCTAGTGTGAAGGATGCTGAGGCGTGGAATGAACCCAAGCTGGATCGCCTGTTGCGTCAACGAAAAGGCGCCCGATATCACTGCCTGACTGGCAATGATCGTCGCAAGAATTGCAAGGATCACAATCGGCAAGCGCAGCGCATCGGGCAACATCAGGAAGAACGGATCCTTGATTACCTGCTGCGCTTCTGCCGGGCTGAGCGACAGCACCATTGCCCCCTGCCCCATATAGTTGAGCATGAGTGCCGGCATCACAAACCATAGCCAGCTGATTTTAATCGGATGACGACCGAAATGCCCCATATCGGCATAAAGTGCCTCCGCCCCGGTAATAGCCAGCACGACTGCACCCAAGGCGACGAAAGCGGTAAAGCCGTCTATGTAAAAAAAGTATATGGCATTGAAGGGGTTAATCGTTTGCAAGATGATTGAAGGCATCTGGACGATATAGGTAACGCCAAGCGCGGCAAGTGTTGCAAAATAGACCAGCATGATCGGCCCGAACAGCGCACCGACCTTTGCCGTGCCTCGCGCCTGGATCACGAACAATCCCACAAGGATTGCTATGGCTATTGGCAGCACCCACGCTTTGAAGCCCGGATGCACATAACTGAGACCCTCGGTCGCCGAAAGCACCGACATGGCTGGGGTAATCATCGAATCGCCATAGAAGAGCGCGGTTGCAAAGACCCCGAGCATCACGATCGGCATCGTCCATTTCTCGCCCTGCGTCTTGCGGCTGATCAGGGCCAGCAGCGCCAGGCTTCCGCCTTCGCCTTTGTTATCGGCTTTCATGATCGTGAACACATATTTGAATGTGACGACCAGCATCATCGACCAGAAAACCAGGCTCAGGACACCGGTAATGTGAAAGGAGTCGGGAGCAATCGGGTGATGTCCGGCAAAAGTTTCGCGGAAAGCATAAATCGGGCTTGTACCGATATCGCCGAAGACAACGCCAATGGCACCAACGCTTAACGTCAGAAGGGAAGCTTTTTTGTGGCCATGGCCGGGTTGGCCGTGCGAATCGTCGGTTGCGTTCAAATCATCTTGTGCCATGCGCCCCCCAAAGGCGTTCTCGTCGACCCGTCTCTGCAAAACCAGTCAGGGCGGGCGCGAATACCATGCCAAGATGGGCATAACAACGAATATCGACGCAAGCGATTTTGATTTATACACATGTAATTAAAAGATTTTCTTATTGATTTGATGGCTGCTCTGGTTGTGTGAGTAGAAACTCGAGCCTTTGGAGTTGCGACTCGACAGCGGGACGCCATTTCGCTTTGGGTGTACCCCGCGCCAGCACCGCCTGCCATTTTACTATCGCGACCTCGGGTTTGCGGGCAAAGAGTGCTGCAAGTCCTTCAAAATAATCGGGTGAAGGACGATTTGGCGCAATTCGTCTTGCCTTGTCGAATGCCAATTGGGCTGCCGGTGTCAGCTCACCATCGGCAGCCAGCATCAATACGAGACCCAAGGCCGACCATAGATCGGGATTGTCGGGATGTTCGCGCAGGCCAGCCTGGATATACCCCGCTGCTGCACCATAGCTGCCACTTCGGGCAAGACCATCAGCGGTTACCAGCCATCTTTTCGCTACACCGAAACTTTGATCCATATCGGCGCGCATTTGGATCAGGGCCTCGGCAGCACCGCGCTCTTCCATGATCGGCTCTGCCCGAACTGTTGGCAAATCGGGCCGACCTTGCATTGCATAGCCTGCCATCCCAAGCATAAGCGCTGCCGCCACCGGTTGCCATAGCAACTTACGAGGCTTGACAAGCATGAGTGTAATCGCACCGACAATTCCCGCCAATATGGATACCACCAGCCACCCGTTCATGCCGTCGCCTTTCTTTTAAAGCGTCCGCGCGCCAGGAACAGTGCAAAAAGGATGAGCAATACAGGCATCGCCCATAGCAACAGACCACTACCTTGCACGGGGGGAGCAAAGCTGATCCATTCGCCGTAACGCTGCACTAGCCAATCCTCAATTTCAGCCTCGCTTTTTCCGGCGCGGATCTGCTCGCGCACTTCGTGACGCATTGCGGCGGCGATCGGAGCGTCGCTATCATGGATCGATTGCCCCTGACATTGAATACAGCGCAGCCGTTCCATTAAATCGAGAGCGCGCGCTTCCTGGGCAGCGTCCTTCAATTGGGTATTGGCAAACGGCGGGGCTGCACCCTGCTGCCCTGCCGCAGGCACGGCAAGAACAGCCAGCAAGAGGGCCAGCAATAGCCTCATTGCACAGTCCTGATCTTTTCCAGAAGCGGACCGACATGCTCGGCGCGAATATCGCCGATATGCTGATGAACGATCCGTCCCTCACCGTCGATCAGATAGGTTTCAGGCACGCCCGAAGATCCGAGTTTCAACTGAATCAGCATATCCCTGTCCGCTCCGATGCGCGTGAACGGGTTGCCATATTGCGCAAGAAAGGTCGCGACGTCTTCCGGCTTGTCCTTGATCGCAATCGCATGGATTTCGATGCCGGCTTCCTTGATCTTATCAAGCATCGGCGCTTCCGCCCGGCAGGGCAGGCACCAGCTGGCGAAGATATTGAGCATCCGCGGTTTGCCGTCTGCAAAGTCCTTATTTGAAAGCCCTTCGACACCGGCGGTTGCGGGGGGCAGCGAAAATGCGGGCAGCACCTCGCCTATCATTTGCGAACGGACATAATCATCTTTGGGTTCGGTCAAGCCGAACAAGAAAATACCGCCTAGAAAAGCAAAGACCGCTAAAGGTAGCCACAAGATCCAGCCGCGTTTCATTCATCACCCCAAGGATTACGCCTTCTGCGTCGTTTTATCCGAGCATAGATACCCGACCGCCCGATCAATGCGAGTGCACCACCGAAGGCAATCAGCAGACCGCCAAACCAGATCAGCGTGACATAAGGTTTCCACCATAGTCTGATCTGCCAACGATCGGGCAATTCCCCGGCATCGGGTGCGGCGATCACGGCGTAAAGCTGCCCGTCCCAGCGGGTCAGAATAGCGGCTTCGCTGGTTTGTTGATCAGGATTTATGAACTGGCGCGATTGCGGTTTCGCCATTTCGGTCGTGCCATTGCGATCGACGCGAAGCTGGGCCTCGAGTGCGACCCAATTCTCGCCAAGCGCGGGGCGGACATCTTCAAGCGTTGCCGTCCATCCAGCGATTTTAACGCTCTCACCCACTCGCATAGCTGCGAGTCTTTCGCTGCTCCAACCCGATTCGGCGGCCATTCCGGCTATGCTGACGGCCAAGCCGAAATGAGCGATGACCATTCCCCAAACTGCGATTGGCGTACGCAGCAGATTGCGGCGATAAAGCGGTAAAAAGGATCCGATGCCAGTCGCAATGGCAATCGCCAGCGCGACTATCGGCCAGAAACCGGCCTTTGGCGAAGCGAACCCCAACCCAGCAACCAGTATGAGGAAAGCGGCTACCGGTAAGATCACGATCTTCAATCGTTTCGGATCGTCTCCGCGCCAGCGCAGTAGCGGACCGGCGATCAAAAGGACCAGAAGCACCAATCCAATCGGCACGGTCGTCCGGTTGAAATAGGGCGGGCCTACCGAAATCCGATCGCCCATGGCCTCGGCTGCCAGGGGCCATAATGTACCAACCAGCACGATAGCCAGAATGACGCTGAGCAGTATATTGTTGCCGACGATAGCACCCTCGCGGCTTAGCAGAGCGAATGTCTTTCCTTCGCGTACCAAGCCGATACGTAGCGCGAACAAGGCCAGTGCCCCGCCTACATAGAGCAATAGCAAGGCCAGAATGAACGCCCCGCGTTCCGGGTCGACGGCAAAAGCGTGAACACTGGTCAATATCCCCGAACGCACAAGGAAGGTACCCGCCATAGCCATGGCAAAAGCGACCAGGGCCAGCATAATCGTCCATGCGCGCAAGGCATCGCGCGTTGCCAGGACTGCAACCGAATGCAGCAGAGCCGTTGCTGCGAGCCAAGGCATTAACGATGCATTTTCGACCGGATCCCAGAACCACCAGCCACCCCAGCCAAGCTCATAATAAGCCCAATAGCTGCCTGCGGTGATCCCGATCGTCAGGAATATCCAGGCGATCAGCACCCAGGGCCGCATCGCGCGGGCGAAAGTGGGTCCGACCTTACCGGTCAGCAACGCGGCAACCGCAAAGGAGAACGCTACCGACAAACCGACATAGCCGATGTAAAGTGTCGGTGGATGGAAGGCGAGCCCGATATCCTGCAACAACGGATTGAGCCCGGCCCCGCTTGGTGGAGCCGGATGGAGCCGCTCGAAAGGGTTGGATGAGAACAGCAGGAAAGCGAAGAAGCCCAATGCGATCAAGGCCTGCGTAAACAACGCCGCACTCAATGTCTGTCGATCGAGGCGTTTTTCGAACAGCGCGATTGCCGCCCCCGAAAGCGACAATATGGTCACCCATAGCAGCATCGATCCTTCATGATTGCCCCAAGTACCGGCCAGCTTGAAGATCATAGGCTTGTCGATATGGCTGTTCGACGCAACGAGCAGTACCGATAGGTCGGTAACTGAAAACAGCCAGACCAGGCAGCCGAAAGACAGAAAACACAGCAGGCCCTGCGCAATGGCGACCGGTCGTGTAAGCGAAGCCAATGGATTTACCTCTTTGGCCAGCGGCACGGATTGGGCGGCGCGCCATCCGGCAAGCCCCGCCACAAGCTGCAAAACCGCAAAAGCCGCGGCGAACCACAAGGCTGCAAGACCAAGTTCAGCGATCATTCGGCGAGCGTATCCTCGCTATGCACCGCCGCGCTCATATCGATATCCTTCAGTTCGCGCGGAACATAGTTTTCGTCATGCTTGGCCAGCAGGCTGTCGGCAACGAACACACCATCATTACGCATACGGCCATCGGCAACGACGCCCGAACCCTCGACAAACAGGTCGGGCGTGATCCCTCTATAGCGGACTTCCTGAACGGTATATTTGTCCTGCACGACGAAGCGCACCGTCACACCGTCGCTGCCGCGTTCGACTGAATCCTTTTGCACCATCCCGCCAAGCCGAATAGCCTTACCCGCCGGTACATCGGATTTGGCAAGCGTTGTCGGGGTATAGAAATAGCTTGCTTCCTCCCGCAATGCGGAAGCCGCAAGAAGGCCTGCGCCCATCAGTGCGACAAGCGCAACCAGCGCCAGAACCAATCTTTGGTGCTTGGGTTTCATCGTTCCCTTTTCAAATCCTCTGCCAGCGCTTCGGAGCTGCGCATTGCAAGCCAACTGGAAAGCACCAGCCATGCAATACCCAATGCCGTGACGGCGAAGGCGGCAATAATGAAATATAAGTGGTTCACCATCTCAATCCTCAGCCATTCGGCGCATCCGGGCCTCAATCCGGATCTCGGCCAAAGCGGCGCGCATCCGCATCAGCACCACTGCGCTAAATAATAGGGAAAAGCCAATGACACTGGCAAAAAGCGGCCACAGATACGCGGCATCGATCGAAGATCCACTTAGAGTGATGCTCGCCTTCTGATGCTGGCTTTCCCACCAGACGACCGAACGATTGATAATCGGAATATTGACCGCGCCGATAACGCCAAACACCGCAGCTGTCCGGCTGACACTACCCTTTTCACTCGATGCATTGGCAAGCGCGATATAACCCAGATAGAGAAAAAACAGTATAAGCATGGACGTCAGCCGTCCGTCCCATACCCACCAGGTGCCCCAGGCTGGGCGACCCCAGATCGATCCGGTAATCAGGCAAAGCGCCGCAAATACGGCCCCCGGCACCGCTATCGCACGCGCAGATACCCCGGCCAATGGATGCCGCCAGACCAGTTGCACGATACTGGCGATCGCAATCCCCATCCAGCCGCCCATACCGAGCCAAGCGGCTGGCACATGCACAAACAGGATCTTAACGGTATGTCCCTGCAAGCGTTCGGCCGGAACCATCGTCAGCCCCCAGGCGCAGGCAGCCAACGCCAGAAACAACCCACTCCAAAACAGGATCGGGGTTAGCGGCTTGGCTATGTTCAGAAAACGGGCTGGATTTGCAAAGCGATGCATGGTGACTCTGGCCGAGCTCTTAGCACCGCTTTACGGATGCGCCAATTGATTTGGATCAACGTCCGATTAGCCGCTTTGCAATCCGGTCGGCGACTTCCGCAGAGGTTGATCCGCTTGCCATGCTTTCGTCCCACACTTGATGCAAGCGACCGGGGATCGCATGAATCCGGGCATTAACGGCATCGTTGTCGGCATTTTCGATGTGCCGCAATACATTGATAATACCACCCGCGTTGATCACATAATCGGGTGCGTATACGATGCCCCGGTCAGCCAACTGACGGCCCTGTGCAGCCGTTGCAAGTTGATTGTTGGCCCCGCCTGCGACGGCTTTGACCTTCAAGGCCGCGACACTCTGCTCGGTAAGGACCGCACCTAAGGCGCAAGGACTGAAAATATCCGCCTCGACAGCCATGATCGCATCGCTGGACACGGTCATCGCGCCCAGCTCGGCTGCAAGATGCTCCGCCTGCTTGACGTTGACGTCGGCAAGCGTCAATCTTGCTCCGTCTGCCGCAAGATAGCGGGCGACACCGCCGCCGACGCTTCCGACGCCCTGAACGGCAATGTGTATTCCAGCGACATCATCGGTACCCAAAGCGCGCTTCGCTGCAGCCTTTATACCAAGATAAACGCCGCGCGCGGTATAGGGGCCAGGATCGCCTCCCTGCCCTGGCAGCCCGGCGACATGACGCGTGGTTTGCGAAAGCGTTACCATGTCGTCTTGCGACATGCCTACATCCTGCGCTGTGATGTAGCGCCCCCCAAGAGAGTCGACCGCACGAGCGAACGTATCAAGCAGTTCAGCTGTCTTATAATGCTTGTTATCGGCCAGAATAACCGCCTTACCACCGCCCGCAGAAAGACCCGCCATTGCATTTTTATAACTCATGCCCCGCGAAAGACGCAGTGCGTCGGTCAATGCCGCTTGTTGATCCGCATAATGCCAGAAACGCGTACCGCCTGCGGCAGGACCAAGATGCGTGGAATGAATGGCAATGACTGCACGCAGACCGGTTTTCGTATCATCGAACAGGTGGACCGATTCGTGAGCGTCGAAGTCGGGCAAGTCCCACAGCACAGTCATGACCAAATCCCCTCAAAAATATATTACGCAAAAGCGTAATAATATTACCCAGACGATTTGTCAGCCAAAATATCGATGAGAAAATGGGGCGACCGACGGGATCCGAACCCGCGACCTCCGGTACCACAAACCGGCGCTCTAACCAACTGAGCTACGATCGCCACATGCCTGCACGCAGACAGGCGGCTCCATAAGGCTAAGCGTGCGAAAAGGTCAAGTGTTGTTGGCCTTGGCGCGCTTCCAATATTTGCCGATCGTGCAATCAAGACTGACGGGATCGAAGCGGTCAAGACCGGATCCCGGATAGAAGGTCATCTCTCCGAACCATGGCTTATCGTCGACATCGTATAGATCGACACGAACGAAATCGAAAGTACGGCCCAGTTCCTCGGCGGCTTCGATCATCCGCTGCAAGTTCGTCGGCGGCAGTCGGGTGCTATCGACCGAAGGGGAAGAGACAGGATGCCACCCTCTGTCGAACAATATCCAGCGATGGCGGCCCGCACGGTCCAAATGGACCTGTATAAATTCGACGCGCCCGGCAAAAACATAGAATTTGTAATCGATAGGCAGATCCTTGCCATTGCCTATAAAGGGTTCGACGAGCAAACCGCGCGGAATATTGGCGTAAAGCCATTCATCCAGCCAGAACCCGTAATTGCCCGACATCCATCGTGCGGCTTGACGTCTTATCTTTGACCAGTTCGCATCGGTGGAATGAACGAATGCGGATTGGTTACAGCCATGACGGGCTTTTACGACATAAGGTGTGGGCCAATCAGGATAGGACGGTAATTCCGACCCATGCCAAAGCGTCGGGATGATCCAGTCGCTGCCTATGCAAGCGGCAACAAGCTTCTTTGAAACGATCTTATCGGCAAAAAGCGGTAATCGCGCATCCCGATCGTAAAGCTTTCGCATTTGAACAAGTTCGGTGAACAATGATGGATTTTTTAAATCCGGAAGACGTCCATGTCGCCATAAATAGGTCAGATTGATGCGTAGTTTGCTTAGATCCGACGAGGGAATATCCGATGCGGTCGGTAAGACAAATTCCATCAATGCTCCATATGGCCATAGCCGGCAAAATCCATATTCTGCCGGCTATAACTTTGATATTGCAAGATGGTGTCGCGGTCTATGCCGCAAACCGTTATTTTTTCAGCGTCAGACCGCCAAAGCGCTTGTTGAACTGCGCAACGCGGCCACCGGCATCAAGCATCGTGCCGCGACCGCCGGTCCATGCCGGATGCGAGGTCGGATCGATTTCGAGCTGAAGCGTATCGCCTTCCTTGCCCCAGGTGGAGCGCGTCTCGAAAACGGTGCCGTCAGTCATCTGCACCTTGATCATGTGATAATCGGGATGGATATCGGTTTTCATCTATCATGCTCCTATGCGGAACCGGTTTCCGACCGGCTCCAGGATTTTGGGAAGCGCCGCGCATAGCGGGGGTTTTGCAGAAAGGCAAGATGCTTCCCGCAGGCTTGGATCAAACGGGCGGATCGGCGATCATCGCCATGAATTCGGCCTCGGCAGCCACAGTATCGCCGACCACTGCTTTTCCTGCAAATTTGCAAACGCGCGCGCGCTTTTGCGTAAATTCCACATTAAGATGCAATAGGCACCCCGGCTCGACAGGCGTACGGAACTTCGCGTTGTCGATTGCCATAAAGTAAACGAGCTTACCCGAATCGACAAGGCCAAGACTTTCCATCGCAAGAACTCCAGCCGCTTGCGCCAGCGCCTCGACAATAAGAACCCCGGGCATGATCGGACGCCCGGGAAAATGGCCTTGAAAAAAGCCTTCGTTGATCGTCACGGCCTTGACCGCGACGATATGGTCATCCTTGACCAATTGTTCGACACGATCGACGAGAAGCATGGGATAGCGGTGCGGCAGCACCGCCATCACCCGGCGGATATTGTAATTCGTCAACTCGCTCATGCGCGTTTAGCGGCTGTCGGGCTGAGGACGCGGCGGCGGCGTGGTTCCGGGATTTGCAGGCGCTGGGGGCGTGACAGCACCAGGTTGAGCGGCACGCTGCGCCGCTGCCTGAGCCTGGGCATTGCGTATTGCGTCGATCTGGATCAGCTGACCGACGGCCTGATACAATTCCTGCGTCTGCTGCGCCGGTTGCCAGTTGGCGGCGGGCGTCGTCGAAACACTTGGCACCAAACGGTCGAGCGAAGCGGTAATCGCGGGCGTCACATTGGCAGCCTCAGGCGCGTAAATGAACGCATCGGGTGTTAAAACCATCGTGATCTTGCGCTGGGTAATAACCTCCTGCTGGGCTTGACCGAAGCGCTTGGCGATTTCCTCCAGCGCGAACATGCGCGCCTTGACGATCGGCACCTGCAACTGCTGAATTTCGGTGTTCTTCGTTTGAATCTGCGTCTTCAGCGGATTGTTCGTCGCATTCAGCTTGGCCATTTCGGCATCGTCGAGCTTTTTGTCGGCATTGGCATCGAATTGCTTGTAAAGCTGTTGCTGCAGCTCGTTGCCTTCTTTAGCCTTCTGTTCGATCTGAGTAAAATAGCTCGCATATTGCGTATCGATCGCAGTGTAGGCCGCGACACGCGCCTTGCTGTTGAGGATTGCGGTGGTCGTATCGAAGGTTGCGATGCCCGCGACTTGCGCACTAGCCGCCGCCGGCAGCATGGCAATCCCGGCAACAAGCGCAGCCGACAAAAACTTGGACTTGGTATTCATCAGAATTGGGTTCCTACGTTGAATGTGAAGAGTTTGGTGTCGTCACCCGGCTCTTTTAGCAGAGCACGGGCTATATCGATCCTGAACGGACCGAAAGGCGAATTCCAGTTGACGCCGATGCCGACCGAGACACGAGGCTTCCAGCTGTCGCCAAGGAAACGTTCCTCGAACGAAAGAACGGGGGTGCGCGCCGAACCGTCGGCGTTGGTAGCAACAATATCCTGCTGCGGAACGCCGTTGGTGATTACACCCGTATAGTAAAGCGGCCCGCCGGGAATTGCCGGCGTTCCTGTTGGATTTGTCGTCGATGGCGGCACAGCCGCTACGGCTTCGCGTTCGGCCTGCAACGTTGTCAATAAGGGCTGGGTGACCTTGAACACCGCGCCAGCATCGACAAAAATCGATGGCCGAAGACCCAGTTCCTTTGCACCGCTTCCCAACGGAATTTCCAGTTCGGCGCGGGCGAGATAATAAGCCCGGCCACCGATGGCATCATCCTGGATATCCCTACGGTTCAGTCTAGGCACGTTGACCGGCACACCGTTTTCGACACCAGGTTCAAAGAAAATACGTTGTACGCGGGGTCCTACACCGCGAATATCGAAGCCCCGGATTTGCGGCTCACCTAGATAGAACCGATCGGTCAACCGGATATCGTCGATACCTTGTGCAGCCGATCCGCGATTTTCCAACGGATGAATATATCCGCCTTCACCCGAAATCGAGAAAATGAAGTTGCTACCGCCCACGTTCCAATATTTGTTGGCGGTCAACTTTGAGCGAATATATTTCACCTCGCCGCCAAGCCCGGCAAAATCTTGACTCAGGCTAACGCTATGGCCGCGGGTAGGGCGCAGGCGGCTGTCGCGTGTATCGTAAACCAGCGAATAACCGATCGTCGAAGTCAGACGTTTGCCGATTGCATCGCACAGGAAACGGCCGGCACGAATCGGATCGCAGACGGCAGGCAGCGGCCCGGCATCGTCGGGATCGGTGAAAAACAGCGAACGGTCGAGTGAAATATCGTCATAGCTCAGGCCGTACCGTCCCTGAAAATACAGGAACTCGTTTATCGGTACGCCCGTCCGGATTCCAAAGCCGGTGGTTGCCTGTTCGTAGGTCGTGTTACGATCGTTATTAAAAAAGTTAAAACTCGAAAGGTCGCGCCGGAACACCTCGCCCGAAAGCGCGATCGAGCGGTCGAACAAATAGGGCTCGGTAAAGCCCAGCTCCACCGATTTCGAATAGCTCGAATAGGATACGCTGGCGCGCAATTGCTGTCCGCGACCACGGAAGTTGTTCTGTTCGATCGAACCTTGGAAGATAAAATTCTCGATTGAAGAGAAACCAGCGGAAAGCGATAATTGCCCCGTGGGCTTTTCCTCGACATTCGTAGTCAACACGATCCGGTCAGGCGTACTGCCCTGTTCCTGCTCGACTTCGATATCTTCCTGGAAATAGCCTAGCGACTTGATGCGATCGGCAGTGCGCTTCACCTGAATACTGTTGAACGCATCACCTTCGTTCAGGCGAAATTCGCGGCGGATCACTTTATCCTGCGTGATCGTATTGCCGTTGATGTCGATCCGCTCGACGAACACACGCTCGGCCTCGGCGATGTCGAAAGTGATACTCATCGTCAGCGACTCTTTATCGCGCTGAAAATTGGGGCTGACATCGGCAAAGGCGTAGCCGAAAAGCCCGGCGCTTTCGCTCAGTCCCTCGACGGTATCCTCGACAAGTTTGGCATTGTACCAGTCGCCTTTTTTGATCCGCAGGTTTTTGGTCAAAGCCTCGGAATTGAAATCCCGTATCTTGCTGTCGACCTTGACATCGCCGAATTTATAACGCTGTCCTTCCTCGACCACATAGGTGATGATGAAGTCTTTCTTGTCAGGCGTAAGTTCAGCGACGGCTGACACCACACGAAAATCGGCATAGCCTTCGGTCAGGTAGAATTGCCGCAATTTCTGCTGGTCAAAAGCAAGCCGATCGGGATCGTAACTGGTGCCCGAACTGAAGATGCTGGTCAGACGCGCCTGCTTCGTAACCATCTCGCCGCGCA
This sequence comes from Sphingorhabdus sp., assembly GCA_051657985.1. Taxonomy (GTDB): domain Bacteria; phylum Pseudomonadota; class Alphaproteobacteria; order Sphingomonadales; family Sphingomonadaceae; genus Sphingorhabdus_B. The sequence goes on from JBOFLS010000202.1 coordinate 13,893, forward strand.
GCTTGCCATCATCAAACTGTTCGTTGCCGATGATGTTGATCTGACGGACCTTCGACTTCGGCCCTTCGGTGATTTCAAAGACGATATCGACGCGGTTTTGATCGAGCTGCACCAGCTTTGGTTCGACCTGCGCTGCGAAGCGACCCTGCCGTTTGTATAGTTCGATGATGCGGGCGACATCGGCGCGAACCTTCGACCGCGAATAGATCTGACGCGGAGCAAGCTTGATCTCGGGCTCGATCTTGTCGTTCTTGATGCGCTTGTTGCCTTCAAGGATGATGCGGTTGATGACCGGGTTTTCGCGCACCTCAATCGTCACATCGCCTGCAACGTTGCGGATTGAGACATCGGCGAACAATTCGGTCGCATACAGGTCTTTCAACGCCTGATCGCCCGCCGCTTGAGTCCAAACCTGGCCTGGGCGCAAACGCACATAGGAACGGACCGTATCGGCCTCCAGACGCTGGGTGCCGACAACGTTTATCGACCGGATCGTGGCCGCTTGCTCCGCTGGAGGAACGGGAGACGCAGGTGCGTTCTGCGCAAAAGCGGGCACAGCAGTAATGGCGGCAACCACGGCCAACATGGACGCGCCGATAAACTTGCTGGAAACCGTAATGTCATTCATGGAAATTCGACCTTCCCTCTGGCCCCGCTGTCGGAAAAATTTGATAGCCCTTGCCCCAAGCGCGGCATGCAATCAAGCAATTGGTGCCCTTATCCACGCCTCATTTGCCGAAAAGCCCGAATGAGGCGAGATCATTGAACGTAACAACCAGCATGAAACTGACCAGCACGGCAAAGCCTGCGCGAAACGCCCATTCCTGTACAATAGGCGTAGCCGGACGGCGACGGATTGCTTCAATCGCATAAAGGAGCAGATGACCACCATCGAGCATGGGAATTGGCAACAGATTGATGAACCCCAAGTTAATCGAGATCATCGCAGTGAGCCAAAGAAAAGCCGCCATGCCCAATACAAACTGTTCGCCGGATACCTTCGCGATTTTCAAAGGTCCGCCTAGCTCCGTGATTGGACGGCGACCGGTTATGATCTGTCCCGTAGTCTTTACGGTCAAACGTACGATATTAGCCGTTTCCTTTGCCGCAAGCCAAGGCGCCTCGATCAGGCCAACATCACGAATTTCCGGCCGCGGAATCGGCAGACCGAGAACGCCACGCGTATACCGGTTACCGAAACGGTCACCTTCCTCCATTACGCCAATCTTTGCCAGCTCGGTGCGCGTCTGGCCGTTGCGTTCGAAACGGATGGGAATAATCTCGCCCGGATGCACCGCCACCTCGGTGGCAAGTTGTCCGAAATTATCGACGCTGGTGCCATTAACGGCAAGGATGCGATCGCCTTCCTGCAGGCCCATTTTTGCGGCAGCCGTTCCTTCGATAACTTGCTGCACGACAGGCGGATTCACGGCCTGACCATAATAGACTAAAAATCCGGAAAGGATTAGGATCGCGAGCAGGAAATTGACCGCAGGCCCGGCAAATACGATCAATGCGCGTTGCCACAAAGCCTTTGACTGGAAAGTTTGATTGCGTTCGGCCGCAGGTAATTTTTGCCAATTTTCATCGGTTTGGCTTGCAGGGTTCATATCGCCTGCAAACTGTACATAGCCACCTAGCGGCAAGGCTGCAACGCGCCATAGGGTTCCCCGCTTATCCACCCTTCCCCAGATTTGCGGGCCGAAACCGATTGAAAATTTCTCCGCTTTCACCCCGAACCAGCGACCGACGAGATAATGGCCAAGCTCGTGTACGACCACCAGCGTCCCCAACAGGGTAACGAACGCAAACAGCGTGACAAGGATATTGGGCGATTCAAGCTGCATGCGGCAATTTGTCCATTAGGTTTTGCGCATAAACACGCGCTTCTGCATCTATGCTGAACAGCTCTTCAAGGCTAGTGGGTGCTGCAGGCGTATAAGCCGCCAGCGCATCCTCTACCAGACTGGCAATATCGAGAAAGCCGATCTTGCCACTAAGAAACGCGGCGACCGCGATTTCGTTGGCTGCGTTGAGGATGGCAGGCGTTGCCCCCCCTTGCTCCGCCGACGCCCTCGCCAAACGGAGTGCAGGGAAGCGGACCAGATCCGGCGCTTCGAAATCAAGCCGGGATATTCGTACCAAATCGAGCGGCTCGCAATTAGTTTCCAATCGCTCCGGCCAAGCCAGTGCGCTAGCGATCGGGATACGCATATCGGGCGACCCGAGCTGCGCAAGCGTTGAGCGGTCTGCATATTCGATCATCGAATGAATGACCGATTGCGGATGAACGACGATATCGAGCTTGTCGAGACCCACCGGAAACAGGTGATGCGCCTCGATCAACTCCAGCCCCTTGTTCATCATCGTGGCCGAATCGACGCTGATTTTTGCGCCCATATCCCAATTGGGGTGGGCGACGGCTTGTGCGGGGGTTACGCCGCGCATTTGATCAAGGCTATGGTTGCGAAATGGCCCGCCACTTGCGGTCAGCGTAATCTTGCGAACCTGATCGATGCGACCTCCGGCAAGACACTGAAAAATCGCATTATGTTCGCTGTCCACTGGCAGGAGCGTCGCACCGGAACGCGCAACGGCCGCCATCATCAGCTCGCCCGCCGAAACCAGCGCTTCCTTATTCGCAAGCGCCACGGTCTTGCCCGCCTCGATCGCAGCCATGGTTGGGGGCAACCCCGCACAACCGACAATCGCCGCCATCGTCCAGTCGGCACCCATTTGCGCGGCTTCGATCAGTGCGGCGGAGCCGGCGGCGGTTGCGATGCCGGTGCCTGCTAATGCTTCCTGCAATGCTGGATAGGCTGCCTTATCGGCAACCACCGCGATTGCGGGTTGAAATTCAAGTGCCAGCTGGGCCAGATCGGTGGCGTTACCATTGGCCGTCAGGGCGACGATGCGGTATTTGTCGCGGTGCTGCCGAATGAGATCAAGCGTGGACAAACCCACCGAGCCGGTTGCGCCAAAGATAGAGAGGGTGCGGGTCAAAAGCCACCTATCATGATCAAAATACCCATTAAAAGGCTGACCGCAAGCAGACCATCCACTCGATCAAACACCCCTCCATGGCCCGGAATTAAAGTTCCTGAGTCTTTTACACCGGCACGTCGCTTCATCCAGCTTTCAAAAAAATCTCCAGCCTGAGCCGTAACTGCTGTTATCAAGCCAAGCGCCAACGATATTAATATCAATTGAAGATCAATTCTTGGTGACGCCATGTGACAACGATCATCAAACATAGGCACGTCAATTAATGATGATGTCGAAAACCAATCTATGAAATCATAGTACCACTGACAAATTGGAGTTGTATAGATTTGCGACCACATCAAGAAAAAGATGCTAGCAGCAACTATACCACCGCCCAAACCCGACCATGTTTTCGACGGACTAATAGATGGAGCAATCTTTGGCCCCTTCAACATTCGGCCCATAAAATACGCACCTATATCCGTTGCTATAACGCTACCGACAATCGAAACGACAGATGATATACTGCCATATATAAGGCAAAGACTGATTAACGTAGAGCTTGCTATTCCAATGTAACCAAGCCCACCTATATTCCACATAAACCGTTGTATGATATTGTTTGAAAAATTGCTGATTAACCTGGTCCATTCCCAAAAAGTTGCAATTGCCACAACTGCTACAAATGTAGCAAAAATAAAACCTTCAAGTACAAGCGCAAGGATAGCAATAACCATCATTACCACGCCCGACAGCGTACGGATGCCCAAATCAGATCGCGGCTTGGGCGGCGGCGCTAGATCTTCACTCATCGTCCGCCATAGCGCCTTTCGCGCGTGCCGAATTCGGCAAGGGCTCGGTCGAATTCCGCCGGAGTAAAGTCGGGCCATAGCGTGTCGGTAAACCACATTTCGGCATAGGCCATTTGCCAGAGCATGAAATTGGACAACCGCTGTTCGCCCGAAGTGCGGATCAGCAGGTCGAGCGGCGGCAGGTCGGCGGTGTCGAGGTGACGCTCGATCGCTTCTGCTGTAATTGCACCCTCGCTTGCTG
>JBOFLS010000203.1:0-14259 GCA_051657985.1 Sphingorhabdus sp.
TGCGTTCGGCATAAACACCATCAGCGCTTTCGACGGTTGCACAGGGATTATCGGTCACCATTCAGCTCCTTGCGTTTGGCATCGGCAATGCGCCTTCGCAGATACCCATAGAGCAGCAGATGGAAGCCGATCAGCAGCAGCAGGATTATCACGATAGTTTTTTGTGTATCAGTCATTTTTCGGCATGGCTGTAACGTTCTCGCTGGGGGCAATCGTCCTGTTCAGGGCCTCGCTCGGTAGGTTCAGCGCGCGAAGCATCGCCCAGATTTCTTCGCGTGCAGTGGGCTGCAATTTGCCCAGTTGAGGAATAGCCTCCAGATCGAACAGCGTCAGACCTAGAGGGAAAAGCTCCCGATAGGTCACCCGCTGGCGCAGGCCCGGTACCAGCCGGAACCCGGCAACCGGCGCGATCTTCTGCAAGGCTTCAAGCACCTTGCGCTCATTCTTGGTTGCAAAATTGCGTGAACGGTTCTGCATTACCACCCAGTCAAGCGGTTTGGCGCGCAAGGCCATTCCCGGTTCTTTCAGATGCTCGACCAGCCGGGCGAAATTGCCGAGCGTCTTGAACTCGCCGGTACGCGCATCGACCCGACCGAGCATATCGAGATCGATGAAACTATCGTTCACCGGGGTGACGATGGTATCGGCCATGAAGATCGCCCGTCGCGCTAGAGGGGAATCGTGCCCACCGACGTCGATCACGATGAAGCTGTGATGGATACGCGCCATCCGCAGCTTTTCCTCCAGCTCATTCTCATTCTGCTGGGCGAGCATGATCTGCTCCGGCCCGGGCAGCGTCACGCCATAATCCTGCGCGCTTTCCATTCGTGCCCAAAGCGCGCGGTGTAGCGTCAATTGCCGCAGATCGACGTCAAGCGCCGCTACCCGTTCGCCTGCATTGCAGAGCGCGATGCAGGTGTGAAACGCGCTGGTCGATTTGCCGACCCCCCCTTTTTCATTGGCAAAGACGATAATATGCCCTTTAGGAGTGGAAAGCGGATATTTGAGCCAGGCAGGCGTTTCGTCGATAGGCTCAGGATCAGATGCAATAGGATCGAACGACCGGAACGAAGGCGCTGGCGGAAGCGGTGCCGGTGGCCATTCGGACGTCACAGGCGGCATTGGCGGCGGTAGCGCCAAATGTTTCGACTTTCGCCTGAAGATACGCGAAAAAATTCCCAATGGGCCAAACCTCCAATTGCCGCTCTGATGGCGAAAAGCGGACTGCCGTTCAAGTCATTCCAGCTGAATTGGCAATTCCTTGTCAGCAAACCCTATGATTGCAGCAGCGAAGAAAACCAAAGGCCTTGAAATATGTTGTGCGCAAGACGAGCCGGTCAAGGAGCTTTGCATGATCCGATCTTTCCTCCTGCCGACTTTGCTGCCCGGCAGCAACCGGGGGACATTGCTTGCCACCATGAAAGGCCAAGTGCTGGCCAGGGGTTCGACCACCGGGCTGTACGATCAGGCAGCGCCGCCACCGAAACAACAAATTTTGATAGAAATACCGTAGCCCTGAGCTACGGTGTATTTAAAGCGTTTTCAGTTGTATTAATGGCCGCATACCAATCGGCATAAGGCGTATTTCTGACCATGTACCGATTATAATCCGGTGCTCCGTCATCCCACCAGACGGGGCCTCGCTCACCCAGCCGGTGCTTGGCTGCATCGACTGCGTGGCGGGCGGCAGCAAGCCTTTCCGGGTCACCCTTGGCATCCCGCACAGCGCGCCTCGCATCCATCAGCGCATCGACCGCGGCCTGCCGCTCCTCTTCGCCTAACGCCGGATCGGTCGCCCGCCAGAGCCGTCCACGGATGATGATATAGCGACCATCGGGGGTGTGCAGAGGTTGCGCGCTACCTTGCATGGCGCATTGCGAAGGCAGGCACACTTTCGAAAGCACCGCGCCCCATCTGCGCTTCCAGCACCGCAATGGCACGATCGACATTGGGCCCTGCTTGCCCGGTCGCCTGTGCAAGCTTCAGCCCGTTATAGACAAGCGCCGGAGCCTCTGTGCTGTATGGATAGATCGCAGGATCGTTGATCGGCCGATCAAAGCCATGCCAGCGCATATCAGCGATATTTGCCGGCAATCCAACGTTGCGGGCGACCTCATACCAATCCACTGCCCAGCGCCCGTCTAGTCGAGCAGGAAGCGGTTGGAATGCAAACGGCCCTGTCGCCAGCAGACGCCGCGCCATGAAACGCTCTGCATATTGCACCTGCAATTGCAGCCAGCGTGGATCGGGGTGCAGGCGCCGGCCCCAATCAAGTGTGAAGGCGGTAAAGTTGGCGATACCCCCGGAATAAACGCCAGTGCGCCCCCTGGTTTGCCTGGCCGCCCAGAAAGTCGGGTTCGGCGCTGAATCGACGGCATCGGCTTCCCAAAACATACCGAGTTGGCCGTGGGCCGTTGCCGCCATCGCTTTTGCCGCACGGTCCAGATTGGCGGAAAGGATCGCGTCGAAACGCTCCGCCGCCGGTAACCAGGCAAGCCCCGGCACCGATTTCAGCAAGGCATGCGCCAAGACTATGTCCCGCATCGACCAGGCCCAGTCGCGCCCCTGCCCCTGATCGAGCAACCGTCCTGTTCCCCCTCGCGAATACGGGGCAACGCTGTTCAGCGCAGCGCAGGCGGAGAAGACCTGCTGCTCGATGAAGAAGGGATGCATGCCTGTCAGCAGCGCGGGCAAGAAAGCGGCGCAGGGGCGGTGGGCGTTATCGATCTGCCAGTCGAACTGCATGCCGGGGCTGACGCTGATGATCTTTTCTTCCGGATAATTCTGGTAATATTGCTGCAGCTTCAGTTGCGACCGGGGATCGTCGAGCAGCAAAGGCAAGCCATCGGCCCCGCGCACATGCCAGGGGATCGAGGCCGAGCTTAGCCCATAGTTCAGGCTTATCGCGCGCATTTCGCCGTTGCGTTCGATGATGTAGCGCGCTTGCCGGTTGACTACGGGTCCGATCTCGTCGCGCAGGCCTGTGGTGCCCATCGCAGGCGTGATCCCCCCGGGGCTGAGCGGTGCATAGGCGGGCACATCGGGCATCCAGCCCCAGTTGGTCGGGGCCTGCAGCTTTGGACCGATACCCCAAGGCAACAACCAGCCCTTGGCCTGCCACTGATCCAGAAAGCGGTCGGTCATCGGCCAAGGCCGCGAGGCAACCACCCAGCGCTGAAAATCCCCGTGGCCATAGACCGGAAAACTCCGCCCGAAAACAGTGGCCTGATAGCTGATGGCGGGCTGTTCCGTTGCCAGATTGGTCCAGCGCTGGCGCTCGACCACGACCACCGCGAAGGGCTTGCCATCGACGGGAGACTTTTGCTGCAGGTACCAGATGATTGCAAAGTTGCCTTTGCGCAGGAAAATGCGGCTCGTGTCCGGGCCTGCATCTTGCGAGACGGCTGCCGGATCATTCGGGGCAAACAGCACATCGCCGATGCGAACCTCAAGCGCCGCCGAACCTTTTTGCTGTGCGTTGCGCGACGGCGGCATGGCCTGCGCTTTGGCCACGCGATCGGGCTCCACCCCAGGCGCTACAAGTGCCGCAGCACCCCCGGCAATTATCAAACGGCGTGTGAGCATTCTGTTTTCCCGATCTACAGTCTGGACGCGGGATAAAGGGAATTGGATACGGCGCAAAGTTCGTTAACGGCGATTTCCGGCGACAGTCCCATGGTGGGGCGTTTTTGGGGGCGTCGGGGATGGTTTATCCTGAACCTATAGCATGATGACATTACACTGATCCGTTCGTCCTGAGTAGCAACCGAAGCCGGAGGCTGAGGGCGCGGACCCTTCGATACGGCACTTCGCTGTCGCTCAGTACCTACTCAGGGCGAACGGATGAGATGGATCAACCTAATGTCATCACGCTCTAAAATGATCTAAGTTGACAAACTTGTACCCATGAAGGGGGTATTTCTGTCAACTTATCGGGCGAAGCCACAGGCAATCCTAGGTCAACGGTGAAGGAATGAGGCCAATCGACTTTTGACAGTTTTGACACAAAAACGGCGTTTTTGCCGATTTCGTTCAGACTCCAAGTCGAAAGGTCACACTAAAGTCTCACCTGAACGCTTTTTGTAATGTCGTCAGCGCAACAAAATTTCCTACACGCCCCAAGACGGAGAGGCTCTTGACCGGACTAGAAATATTCGATGCCGCAACCGGCTTTCAAAGAGCGGAAAGAACATTACAAGAACATTCTGCGTTTGTCAACTGCCACCGTCGCCCCTTGCTCGACTTGGCCTGTCCTGAGCGAAGCTACAGGCGGCGTCGAAGGCGGCTTGGCTTTGCTTTCCAACGTTCGCGCCACAGCCAAACCCCGCATCAAGTGCGGGGTGACGAGAATATAGAGAGCGGCGTGGCCTTTCCCTATGACGGGGTGTTGGTGGATTTTGTGCTGGGGATGGCGGCTTAATATCCCCTCCTCTTCAGGGGAGGGGCAGCGAGACTCGGCATCTTCGATGCCTAGTCGTAGCGGGGTGGGGCTTTGCGGTTTACGCTGCGCTTTGCTGACAGACCCCACCCCAACCCCTCCCCTGAAGGGGAGGGGCTTAAATCAAAAGCGCCGCAGACGCGGCGCGAACCTACACCCTACCCTCTGCCGCGAGGGGAGAGGGCACTTAGGCTGGAAAGTTTAGTTTCACCTTTCAGGAACTGCCTCACGTCCGATGACTGTTCCAACTTCCAAAACTTGCGCGAAGAGCCCGGTCTCATTTGTTACTCGGTATTCCGGTCCATACTGCCCTCTGACAGGCTCGAGCGTCGTTTGGAAAATATGCTGCCTGCCAAGCGTACAAATACACTTAATCTTCACGTCAACTGGCTCAGCTATGGCATCATTTTTCAACTGATATTCAAGCTCAATCCCGCTATCGTTCTTGAACAACGGAATCGCGTGATTAAATCCGTCGCTGTCGGTTATGGTTACATTACGGCATTCGGCCCCAACATTCCGGATAATGAATTTGCTTGTCACCGTGGGGCTGGACCACATTGAAAACCCACCGGCTATGTGAAAAATTGGCGCGGCTTTGCGGGCCGCTTCGTCGGCTGCAGCGTCTCTCACCGCTCGATCTAAGCCAAGTTGTTCCCGCGTTACGTCAACAAGCTGTCTTTGTTGCTCCACAGAGTTCCGAAGCTCTTCCCCCTGAAGGTGAAGCGCTGCGACGCTATTTCGTAGTTCATCGCCTTGCTGAAAAAAGCCCAGTACAAGCCAAAAAAAAGCGAGGGGAGCAAAGCATCCTGCCAAAAAATCTCCAAACTCGTTAGGCGTCATGTTCAATAGAGCGTTTCTGGCGGAAATCGCATAGATCAAGATCGCAAGCAGATAGACCGCCGTTCCGACTCCTCCAGGAAACACCAAGTTACGAGGCTTTTGCGGTTCCAAGCGTCCAGTCTCCCACCAAATCGGCGATTTATTCGGCGTCCATGACTTGTGAAGCCGATATAGCCTGCCTCACTCCACCGTAACCGACTTCGCCAAATTCCGCGGTTGATCGACATCGGTCCCCTTCGCCACCGCTACATGATAGGCGAGCAGCTGCACCGGCACTGCATAAACCAGGGGCGCAATCAATGGATGCACCGTCGGCATCTCGATGGTCGCAAGGCAGCCTTCGCCAGCTTCGGCGATCCCTTCGGCATCCGAAATCAGCACCACCTTGCCGCCCCTCGCGCGGACTTCCTGCATGTTGCTGACGGTCTTTTCGAACAGCGGGCCTGAGGGTGCCAACACGATCACCGGCACCGCCTCGTCGATCAGCGCGATCGGACCGTGCTTCATTTCGCCGCTCGCATAGCCCTCGGCATGGATATAGCTGATTTCCTTCAGCTTTAAGGCCCCTTCCAGCGCCAGCGGATAATCCGGCCCGCGCCCCAGATAGAGCACGTCGCGCGCAGGCGCGATCAGGTGAGCCATCGCGGCGATATCCTCATCATGTGCCAGCGCTGCGTTGAGCGCTGCGGGCGCCTCAATCAGGTGGCGGACGATTTCCTGTTCTTCTCCCTTGGTCAGCTTGCCCTTCACCAGTGCCAGATGCGCAGCGAGGGCGGCCAGCACCGCCAGCTGGCAGGTAAAAGCCTTGGTCGAGGCAACACCGATTTCCGGTCCGGCATGAGTGGGAAGGAGCAGATCTGCCTCGCGCGCCATGCTGCTAGTTGGCACATTGACGACCACGGCGATGGTCTGGCCATTTTCCTTGCAATGGCGCAGCGCGGCGAGCGTATCCGCCGTTTCGCCCGACTGGCTGATAAAGAGCGCGAGACCACCCTCTTCCAGCACCGGGTCACGGTAGCGGAATTCCGACGCGACATCGATATCAACCGGCACGCGGGCAAAGGTTTCAAACCAATATTTGGCGACCATGCCGGCATAGAAGCTGGTTCCGCAGGCAACGATGGTGATGCGCTTTACGCCGGCCAGATCGAAATCCATTTGCGGCAGGGCAACGGTCTGTTCCAATGGACGGATATAGCTAGAGAGCGTTTGCGCAACCACGGTGGGCTGCTCGAAAATCTCCTTCTGCATGTAATGGCGGTAATTGCCCTTTTCGATCTGCGCGGCGGATACGCCCGATGTCGTGACTTCGCGGGTAACGGGCGTATTATCCTTGTCGAAAATCTGAGCGCCTTCCTTATAGACGATCACCCAGTCGCCTTCCTCCAGATAGGCAATCTTCTGCGTCAGCGGGGCGAGGGCCAGCGCATCGGAACCCAGATAGGTCTCACCATCGCCATAGCCCACGACCAGCGGGCTGCCCAAGCGCGCGCCGATCAGAAAATCGGGCTGTTCGCGGAAGGCGATGGCGAGAGCGAAGGCCCCGCGTAGTTGCGGGAGGACGGCCTTCACCGCCTCGGTCGGCGATTGGCCGGCTTCGATCTGTTCGCTGACCAGATGCGCGACCACCTCGGTATCGGTCTCGCTCTCGAAAGTGCGGCCACGCGCCGTCAATGCATCGCGCAACTGTTTGAAATTCTCGATAATGCCATTGTGTACGAGCGCAACTTCGCCGGTCGCATGGGGGTGGGCGTTGCTGGTCGTAGGCGCGCCGTGGGTGGCCCAGCGCGTGTGTGCGATACCGATATTGCCGGGTGCGGGGTTATTACCAAGTTCCTTCACCAGATTAGCGAGCTTCCCCTCAGCTCGCCTACGGATCAGCTGGCCATCCAATACCGTGCAGACCCCGGCAGAGTCATAACCACGATACTCCATCCGCTTCAGCCCATCGACCAGACGATCTGCGACGGGTTCTTTGCCAACGATGCCGATAATGCCGCACATGGATTTTTGTCTTTCGTTACAATGTGTAGGGGATACGGATGCCGGGCATCTCTGCCGGGAAATCCTTTGTATTTCGTGTAATAAGCACGCGTCCGCGAATTTGGGCGGTTGCCAATATGATGGCATCAGGAGACTTTAGCCTAGGACGTTCGCGGCGCAGAGCTGCGGCCCGGTGTGATATTTCGTCATCGATTTCGTCAAGACCAAAGCGGCCAAGAAACTGAAGCGCATCGCGCACAACCATCTCATTGCCTTTGGACAGGACTTCGATCCAGGCCATTCGGCTGATCCACATTCGCGCACCGCGCGCAGCAATCCGGGTCATTTCACGATGCGCCGGATCATGTTCCAGCAAAGCGTCGATCAGTATGTTGGCATCAAGGCTATAGCCGCTCATGCAGCATTCTTTTTATGCTTCGCCGCAGCTTTCTTGGTCAGCGCGAGATAATGCGCCCGTTCCTTGTCATCATAATCATCAAACATATCCGGCGATTCTGCGCGTACTTCCTCATAATCATCGTCCCACGGACGGGTCCATTCGGCGCGCCGTTTCCGATCATATTCAGCCGCATCGATTTCAATTCCGTGCCGCGCCCACAAGCCAAATCCAGCCTCCAGCCAATCCTTCGGCGTTTCGGCGCGATAGGCCTCGACAGCCTCCCGCAAAACCGCAGCACGGGACTTACCCTGCTCAGCGGCAAGCTGGTCAAGCCATTTGATGTCTTCATCAGGCAAATCGGCAAGTATGCGAGTCATGATATATTGATATCATATCATGATATCATGTCAAGCCGTCATTTGCTGAAAGGAAGTGGTATGCTGTGTTCATCCAGTACATTGATGTAGTGCGCTAAATAGCCTTGCAGCATGTTTCGCAGCTCATTGGCCTCGTCAAATCCCGGTTGCCCTCTTCCAACGGCTCGGCATACTCCATCCGCAAAATGGCATAAAGCCGACAGCGAGTCCCCTTGGACCAATGTGCCGGGGAAGCGGCGGCCAGGATGGCGCATCACTGCGGCATTTGTGGTGTCTGAATATATTTCGACCTCATTAATCCTCATCAGCGATTCTCACTTCCCCGCCTTTTTCTTCCGCATCGCATCATGAAAGCGATCCGCCCAACCCGGCTTCACCAGCTGCTCCGCGCGTACCATGCGCAACTCCCCGTCGGCCACATCCCGCGATACCGCACTGCCCGCAGCCACAATCGCGTCGCGGCCGATCTTCACGGGGGCGATCAGGGCTGAGTTGCTGCCAATGAACGCCCCCTCGCCGATCACGGTCTGATATTTGAAATAACCGTCATAGTTGCAGGTGATCGTGCCCGCGCCGATATTTGCGCCAGCACCGATTGTGGCATCGCCCAGATAGGTCAAATGGTTGGCCTTGGCACCCTTGCCCAGATGCGCTTTCTTCACCTCGACGAAATTGCCTATTTTAGCCTTTTCTTCCAACACCGTGCCAGGGCGTAGCCTTGCAAAGGGGCCAACTTCGCAACCGCTGGCAACCTGTGTTCCTTCGATATGGCAATTGGCACGGATCATAACATTGTCGGCCACGCTTACGCCAGGACCGAAAAAGACATTGGGCTCGATTGAAACATCACGGCCAAGCTTCGTATCGAACGCAAACCAGACCGTGTCAGGCGCGATCAACGTCGCGCCATCGGCCATCGCCTGTGCGCGGCGTCGTACCTGCCAGGCGGCTTCCATAGCGGCCAGCTCTTCACGGCTGTTGACACCGGCCACCTCATCTTCGCCGGTTTCGATCACCATCGCCACATTGCCTTCGGCCATCGCGTTGTTGACTATATCGGGCAGATAATATTCGCCCGCTACATTATCGTTTTTCACACTTTCGAGCAGCCGCCAAAGATCGTCGCTATGCGCCACAAGAACACCGCTGTTGCAAAGGTTGACCTTCAGTTCTTCGGGTGTCGCGTCTTTTGCCTCAACCATCTTGATGATGCGACGATAGCCATCGGTGAAGATCCGGCCGTAAGCGCCCGGATCGGCGGCGCGAAAGCCAAGAACCGCGATCTTCACCTCATCCTTGATCAAAGCGCAAAGGCGTTCGACCGTATCGGCGCGCAGGAACGGCACATCGCCGAAGCAGACCAGCACTAGACCATTAAAATCCTTAAGCGCATCCTTGGCTTGCAAGGCCGCATGCGCGGTACCCAGTTGCTCGTCTTGAAAGGCGATGCGCACATCGGTGCCGGCCAAGGCTTTTGCAAGCTGTTCTCGCTTGTCGCCTGCCACGACAACGGTTGTTGCCAATTGCAGTGGATCGAGGCCAGCCAGCAGATGCCCAAGCATCGGCTGCGACGCAATCGAATGCAGCACCTTGTGCAGATCGGACTTCATGCGGGTTCCCTTACCCGCAGCGAGGATGATGGCGGCTATCTGTGTCATGGCAATGGTCTTTAGAAGCAAAAGGTTGCGGTTTCCAGAATTTGCGCACAGCACATAAGAATATGAAGAAATTTCCATTCGATATAGTCGGCTTCGATCTTGATGGCACGCTGGTCGATTCGGCTGAAGACCTTCGCGCGGCTTGCAATCATGCGCTGGCATTGGAAGGCATTGCGCCGCTGTCGCTGTCTCAAATCCGGGGGGCGATTGGCGGCGGCGGACGGCAATTGTTGAAAAAAGGGATCGAGCTTTCCGGAAGACCGGCAATGTCGACGCCGCGGTTCGATATCCTGTTCGATGCGTTAACCGCATATTATGCGACAAATATTGCCGTTCGCACGGCCCTCTTTCCGGGTGCCGTTGCGGCACTCGATGCGCTGGGCGAATTCGGCGTCAAACTTGCGGTCATCACCAACAAGCGGGAACATCTCGCCGAACGGCTGCTGCTGGAATTGGGGCTGCGCAAGCGATTTGCTATAGTGCTGGGTGGCGATACACTAGGCCCTGGACGCAGCAAACCTGCGCCGGACTTACTGTTCGAGATGCTTGAAAAACTGGGCGGCGGGCAGGCGGCCTATGTAGGCGACACGCATTTCGATATCGATGCGGCGCGCGCCGCAGGCATGCCTTCAATTGCTGTCACATTCGGCTTTTCCCAACGCCCGGTGGAAGATCTGGGGGCTGATGCAATCATCACACATTATGACGAACTGGTAGACACGCTTCGAACATTGCGCTGACCCTTGCGCCATTTCACCCACAAATGTCGTGCCAGCATCAGCGGTGGCATGCGTAAGCCGTGGGATCGCATAAGAAACACAAGCCGGATGAATTTCCGTGTCGGGCGACCCCAGCCATCACGGGCGGTCATTCGAAGCCTATACCATCTATCATCCCAATACGCGCCTTGCCATTGCTGCGGAATATCCGTGCCATAAAAGCTGTGCGCCAAGCGTGCGGCACGCCGAACCGGTTCGGTTAATTGATGTCGCTTTGCGGCTCTATCGAGTGTGTTCCAAAAATCGGGATCGTCGCCGGCAAACTCGGTAAGCAGACAATGGATATCCCAAAGATTTCTAAGGCCTCCCGAAAGATCGCCATCGGCAAAAAGATGCGCTGCGCTGTGACAGACCATGTCCGGGGGGGATAGGATGAACAGGCCTTTACCCTCCGGGACAGAAAGCTCCGTTGCATCGCGCAACATCGCTTCAGCGTCCGGCGTCCGCCTTGCGGTCAAGGGCAGGATGGTATGATGAACATCGATCATCCGATCGCGTTCCTTGTGGATCAGCGGGGGCAGCTCATGCATATAGTTGCGGTAATAGGCGTCGTCATAGGGATCGGGCTTCACCCATTCCCACCCCGCCTTCAGCAACGCCGCCTCGACCTGCGGCAGATCCTTGCGTGCGACCATGATATCCAGGTCGCCGATCGAACGGCCCTTACCCGCGTTGAGGCCGGCAGCGACATAAGCGGTGCCTTTCAAAAGCGTGACCTTACCCGGATAATCTGCAAATGTCCGCCGCGCGCAATCGGCTTCCCACAGCGCCGAGCAACATTGATATTCGGCATCAAGCCTAGCTTCGGCCAGAATCTCAGCGACCTTCAACGGTATTTCGGCGTCGGCAAGGCGATAAGCCAGCGTCCCGATCAATCTTTCGGTACATGCCATCGAGATCAGCTCAGCCCATCCTTTTGCGCTAAGAACGCGTGTCGTCTTGGGATCGCGCAGAGCATCGACCAGCAGCATTGCATCGCGGGTCATCGCAATAGCTTCCAAATCTTTTCGACAAGGGCAATCGCTTCTTCACCCGACTGATAATCGATAGCATAGGCAGGCACCGATTTTACGAAGCGGGTCAATGTCGAAAATCCCGTCTCGCCAAGCGCGACATAATTGGTCGAGGCCTGAGTGAGCCGCATGAATGTCTCACTTGGCGTCAGATCGCGAATTTGATCCGGATGGCCGTAACGTGGAAAAAGCAGCAATGCAGGCACCCCGCCCTGCCCCATTTTTTTGATTGCATCAATCGACGGGACCATGTGGCAAATATCGCCCTTTGGCGTTCCGTGCATCAGCGGCCCGAAGTGCGCGCAAGGTTGCGTGTTTTGCATTGCCATGATGGCATTGTTTTTCAGGCTGATCGGCCTTGGAAACGGGAATGCATTCCCGCTGGCCGGATCGATAAGCGCGAACTCATCGCCCATAAAGCGCCAGCCATTCGATCCAAGCATAGCCGACAGCGTCGATTTACCCGAACCCGATACGCCCGTCATCATCAGCACCCGCCCATCCCGTTCGACAGTGCTTGCATGCAGCAACAGATGCCTCCGCCAGCCAAGTGCCATTTGCAGGTTCATCGCCATTTCCGCCGCAAGCAGGCCTTGCGCAAGGGGCAACGGCGCAGCATCGGGCAGTGTATGATCACCGCCAATCGTGACCGATGGTTTGATCCAGCGGCGCAATAAGCTCATCGGCTCCAACCGTATCGTGAAATCCGTAAAGTCGGGCTTTGGATAGTCGGCGTAAAGTACCGACAGCTGTTTCAAGGGTGCGCGCCAGGCCGATCCGATCCGAAAGGCCGCTGGCCCTACCTGCACGCGAAATTCATGCACCGGCAACACGCTCCACCAGTCCAAGCTCAGCCAGTTCCTCCAGCCGTTCGGCAATCAGCGCCACCGCATCTTCACGCTTGCCCAGATCAAACTGCGCCGCAAGCCGTGCTGCCAAAATCGCCGCATCAATCGTATCGCCGCGCATCAGCGCTAGCATTTGCGGCACGGGTTCCCCTACCATATGCGTAATACCCGATCGCCGTTGATAGATAAGCGTCATCATATCGAGCGGCTCGACGATACGCATATTTGTTGGCTCAGCCAGATATAGAATATTTTTTGAGGCCATGGTAAAGGCCTAGGGTCCGGACCCATTAGAAATAGCTTCGAGGTTTGAGACCATTTTGCTCAGGGCTAGGCGGCAAGCGCTGGGAATATGTAAATATTTCCAAGCTTGCCAACGACGCCTTGGGCAAAATGGGTCAAATCCGCAGGACGTCAAAATGGCGTCGATCTCGAAGCGAAATGACCTTGCAGGCAGAATAACTGCCTGCGTGCGGCCATTTCCCTCCGATATCTTAGCCATTTTGACGCCTCGAAACTATTTCTAATGGGTCCGGACCCTAGCGCAAAGCCATGTAATTTCAATGCGGGGTTTATCGCGGCATCTGTAGCGAAGCAAAACAGGTAAATCCGCTTTGCCCAGCCTGCAGGCGGCGAATATAGTTTATATAGGCCTGGCTCTGTTCATAACTGGTGCCCGGCAGAGCTTGGCCGGAAAGCGCCCGCTTTACCTCTTCGCCGGTAAATTTCTGTCCTGTCGTGGTAAAGGAACCTGGCGTATCGGGCGCGACAAGATTGCCCGAGGCATCAATATTCATGCCTGTTCCATGCGGCCCCGGCACCGCAATTTCACAATTGAGGATTGACCCTGCAGTTTGCGCAAGCGCGGGACGGACCGATATGACGGTCGCTACGCCGGCCGCCCCTAGCATCAGTGCGCGGCGGCGGGTCGGAATTTCAGAATTGCTATGGCCCAGCGGATTCTCGCTCATGCGGACGGTTTTAGCATCAATGGCGCAAAAAGCTACTCTCCGAAAAACGAAGCGGCAGGCCGTCCATGATCGGGACAACCTGCCGTTTGTTTACTAACGGAAAAGGCTACAATATTATTGCCGGGCTTCGACGCGCTCGACGGCTTCTTCGACCTTATCGGCTTTTTCGGGCATTACTGAAGAATGCAAATGGTCGATCTTCCATTTGCCGTCTTCCATCTTGTAGATAAAGGAATAACGCGCTTTGACATCGGTCTTCTTGGCCGTTGCAGGATCGGTCAATACGACCGTCCATGTGCCGAGACGGGCAACGCTGTTGCAATCCATTTTATAGGTGCTGGTGTCGATCGTACCCACCGGACTGTTTTTCAGGAAACTGACAAAATAATCGCGAATTTCAGGATGCGTAGTGCGCGGCTTATTTGCCACGGTTGCCAGAAGAACCGCGTCTTTGGTGAAAAGACCGGTCACCGTATCGGGATTTTTAGTGGCCCAGGCCGCGTTAAATTCATCGAACAGCTTATCGACCTGTTGTTGCGTCACAGCCGGGCATTGCTTGCTGGTGCTTTGCGCCAAAGCCGGTAGAGCAACCCCGGCCATTGCAGTCACACCGGCCAGTGTCAGCATGAAGTTACGAATCATTTTTATTTCTCCGAATAATTATCAATTCCCCGCACATCGAGATGGGATTGATCTTCATTCATTCAATGCGGGATTTTGACCATATTCGAAGATTAAAAATCGATCTGCATGCGAGCCTGTATTACATCAGTACCATAGCTTTGCCGATCAACCGGCGCAGTGGATGTGGGATCAACGAGCACAGCGATCGGCCCACCATCAATTTCGACCCGTCCATAATTCAGCATAAAACGGATATAGTCGATCGGATACCAGTTGAGCCCGAGCAGATAACTGGTTTGCTTACCGCCGCGACCAAGTCGGCTAT
>JBOFLS010000204.1:0-4802 GCA_051657985.1 Sphingorhabdus sp.
TTCGAAGCTATAGGGCAAAGGCAATAAATCGGCGAGGCGATCATGCGCGTTTCCCGAAAAGCTCAAATGATCGGATATCGTCGCCGGCCGAATGCGATCGCATAGCGCTGCGAGCCTTTCCAGTTCTTCCCCATTCAGACCATCGGCGCTGCCGAGCGACAGGCCGACCGAGTGGAAGCTGATCGGAACGATCTCGGCGACCTGTGAAAGCAAGGCTTGCGCCGTATCGCCGCCAGGCCCCCAATAATTTTGCGGGTGAACCTCGACCCAGCCGGGCCGGTCATCATTTTTCGCATCGAACAGATCGGCATAATGTTTCGGTTTGAGGCCGATACCGACAGTATGGAGAGGCGGGGCTTTCATCGCTGTCATAATAGCATAACCGATTTGTGGCAGGAGAATAAAAATAATGGTTACAGGCCTTGACCCGTCCCGTTAAATCCCTATCTGGCCAGCGTTGGCACTCGCAATTGCGGAGTGCTAACTGTGTTTCAGGCGCAGGGGAGGGCGCTTCTTGCTTTCCCTCTTCGCCATCAACCCAAAGCAAAGGAAAGCACGACATGAACTTTCGTCCGTTGCATGATCGCGTCCTCGTCCGCCGCGTAAAGGCCGAGGAAAAGACCGCAGGCGGGATCATCATTCCCGATAGCGCTGCCGAAAAGCCCCAGGAAGGCGAAGTCATCGCCGCCGGTTCGGGCGCGAAGGCCGAAGACGGCACCGTGACCCCGCTCGATGTGAAGGCCGGCGACCGCATATTGTTCGGCAAATGGTCGGGCACCGAAGTCAAGATCGACGGCGAAGAGCTGCTGATCATGAAGGAATCGGACATTCTGGGTATCGTCGCCTGATCGTTCAGGTGAGACCTTAGTGTGACTTTTGAAATCTAGATTGTTGAAAGGAAGCCAAAATGGCAGCCAAAGACGTAAAATTCAGCCGTGACGCGCGTGAGCGCATCCTGCGCGGTGTAGATATCCTCGCCGACGCGGTGAAGGTAACTTTGGGCCCCAAAGGCCGCAACGTTGTGATCGACAAGAGCTTCGGCGCTCCCCGTATCACCAAGGACGGCGTTACCGTCGCCAAGGAAATCGAACTGAAGGACAAGTTCGAAAATATGGGTGCGCAGATGTTGCGCGAAGTGGCTTCGAAAACCAACGACATGGCTGGTGACGGCACGACCACAGCGACCGTACTGGCGCAGGCTATCGTCCGCGAAGGCATGAAGTCGGTTGCCGCCGGTATGAATCCGATGGATCTGAAGCGCGGTATCGACCTTGCCGTAACCGCAGTGGTTGCCGACCTGCAGGGCCGTTCGAAGCCCGTCGCCGGTTCGGAGGAAATCGCCCAGGTCGGCATCATCTCGGCCAATGGCGACACCGAAGTCGGCAGCAAGATTGCCGAAGCGATGGAAAAGGTCGGCAAGGAAGGCGTGATCACCGTTGAGGAAGCCAAGGGCCTCGAGTTCGAACTCGATGTCGTCGAAGGCATGCAGTTCGACCGCGGTTACCTGTCGCCCTACTTCATCACCAACACCGAAAAGATGCAGGTCGAACTCGACAACCCCTATATCCTGATCCACGAAAAGAAGCTCAGCAATCTGCAAGCCATGTTGCCGATCCTCGAAGCCGTGGTGCAGTCGGGTCGTCCGCTTCTGATCATCGCCGAAGACGTCGAAGGCGAAGCGCTGGCAACGCTGGTGGTCAACAAGCTGCGTGGCGGCCTGAAGATCGCAGCGGTCAAGGCTCCCGGTTTCGGCGACCGTCGCAAGGCGATGCTCGAAGATATCGCGATCCTGACCAAGGGCGAGATGATCAGCGAAGATCTGGGCATCAAGCTTGAATCGGTTACGCTCGGCATGCTCGGCCAGGCTAAGCGCGTCACCATCGACAAGGATAACACCACCATCGTCGATGGTTCGGGTGATGCCGATGCGATCAAGGGCCGCGTCGAAGCGATCCGTGCGCAGATCGAAACCACCACCAGCGATTATGACCGTGAAAAGCTGCAGGAGCGCCTCGCAAAGCTTGCCGGCGGTGTTGCCGTGATCAAGGTCGGCGGCGCTTCGGAAGTCGAAGTGAAGGAACGCAAGGACCGCGTTGATGATGCGCTTCACGCAACCCGCGCTGCCGTCGAAGAAGGCATCGTCCCCGGCGGCGGTACCGCGCTGCTCTATGCAACCAAGGCGCTTGATGGCCTGAAGGGTGCAAACGACGATCAGACCCGCGGTATCGACATCATCCGCAAGGCGATCACCTCGCCGATCCGCCAGATTGCCGAGAATGCCGGTCATGACGGTGCGGTCGTTTCGGGCAACTTGCTGCGCGAAGGCGATCAGACGCAAGGCTTCAACGCTGCGACCGACACCTATGAAAATCTGGTGAAGGCTGGTGTGATCGACCCGACCAAGGTTGTCCGTACCGCGCTGCAGGATGCGGCTTCGGTTGCTGGTCTTTTGATCACGACCGAAGCAACCATCGCGGATGCTCCGGAAGACAAGGCCCCGGCGATGCCGATGGGCGGCGGCATGGGCGGCATGGGCGGTATGGACTTCTAAGTCTTCGCGCTCAGCTCCGGCTGATATATAAAAGGTCGGCGGGGAAACCTGCCGACCTTTTTTCTTGTGGTATTTCGAGGCGGAACGATTAGATTTTGGACATGCTTCAAAACCACAAAAGCATCCTGATCCAACGCGCCTCGATTATTGCCGCAATTTGTGGAGCGATGATTGCCATTCATATCGCCGATTGGCTGCTCGGCGGATGGCTCAAATCCTTTGGCATCCATCCGCGCGAAATCAGCAGCGTTTATACGATAGCCACCGCTCCGTGGTTACACGCGGACTTTACCCATCTGTTCAGCAATCTTTCCGCCTTCGTCGTGCTGGCGGCGCTTAGCCTGATCAACGGTATACGCTATTTCGCCAAAGCGAGTCTGCTGATCATGGCAATCGGTGGCGCGCTGGTCTGGCTGCTGGGTCGCGGCTCGATCCATATCGGCGCAAGCGGTTGGATTTTCGGGCTATGGAGTCTCAGCATCGCGCTCGCCTGGTACCAGCGCAGTTATCGTAATGCGGTGATCGCCATCTTGGTCCTCCTTTTCTATGGCGGGATGATATTCGGCCTGTTGCCGACGACGGGCTATATATCTTTCGAATCGCACCTGTTCGGGGCCATCGCCGGAGTAGTGGCCGCGTCGATACTGTCAAAAAAGCCGCAGCCGATTTCCGCCCCTGTCGAAAAACGTGTAAACGAGCTTAAATTCTGGTCGTAAATCATTTGCGAGAAGGCAGCATGATCATCGCGGTCGTACCTTCCCCGATGCGGCTGCTGATATCGAAACGGCCCCGGTGCCGCTCGACGATATGCTTCACGATCGCCAGCCCAAGTCCAGTGCCACCTTCTGCCCGGCTACGCGCGGCATCGGTGCGATAGAAACGTTCGGTCAGGCGGGGCAGATGCTCGGGGGCCATGCCTTCGCCGAAATCGCGTACCGCAAATGTAACCCAGCCACGTTCGCCCGCCTCGATGGAAACCGCAACGCCCTTTCCTGACTTGCCGTATTTGACGGCATTGTCGATCAGATTGCGCACGGCTTGAGCCAATTGGCCGGGATCGCCGGCGACATCCATCGTTTCACGATTGGTATGAAAGCGGACTTCTTCCGATCGGGTTCGTTCGCCGATGACTTCCAGAACGATAGCTACCAGATCGACCTGTTCGTTTGGCGCTTCGTGCCGCACGGCTTCGATCCGCGACAGCGACATCAGGTCGGAAACCAGCGCCTGCATGCGCTGCGCTTCCTTGCCGATAATATCCAAGAAGCGTTCGCGAGTATCGGGGTCTTCCCCCGCCTTTGCATCTTTCAACGTTTCGACATAACCAAGAATTGCGGTCAGCGGCGTACGCAATTCATGGCTGGCGTTTGCGACGAAATCGGCATGTGCGCGTGCGACGCTGGCCTGGATCGAGCGATCTTTCAGCGCGATCATTCGATTATTGCCGTCCAATATGCGAAATTCCATGTCCCACACGCTATCCGTCACGGAAAGCCCCGCCAGCCGTACATTGCCGCTTTCGTCCGAACGGATCAACCGCACGGCTTCCGGGTCGCGCAAGGCAAGACGCACATCCTGATGTTCGATATGCTGGCCAAGCAACGCCTTTGCCGCATTGTTCGCAAAACGCACGCGCTCTTTATTAAGCAACAGAATAGGAGTGTCGATAAAGGAAAGCAGTATCTGGGTGGTATCGGACATCGTCTTTCCGCAGCAGGCGGTGAAACAGGGCGATGCCTTGTCACATATATTTTCCGGAATTGCGACAGCTAAGTTGAACCAATATGACAGGACGACCAATCAACAGGCCGCCGCCAATTCCCTTTTCTTTGAGGATGTCCCAAACTTCAGGCTAGGGCAAAGCGCCTCATGATCGAATCGAGAACCGCCTGATTGAGTACGTTCGAAAAAGCACAGCCGACGGCGCGGCCATTGTTCCAGACAAGTTCGGACTGGATCGGCGACAGGCCCGGCAGTGCCAGCCAGCAACGCGATCCCGCAGGCATGCCGGTCAATGCCTCACACTGAAAACCGGCTACCGACAGGTCGGTCACAACAACCGCAAACCCGCTATTTCCCGATTGCCTTAACAAGGCGGGAATGCGAATCTTGATTCGCGGTGCACAGCGATCCTCAAGTGCGGCGCTATCGTAGCGAAGAGAAGTGGAATCCAGCGTATCGATGCTCATGACCGTCATCCTTACCTATGGTTTTTCCGCTATGCCCAAACGGGGTTAATAGAGCGAAAGCG
>JBOFLS010000205.1:0-3431 GCA_051657985.1 Sphingorhabdus sp.
TCAAACACCATCTCGACAAACAACTCTATGCACAGCGCTATCTCATCGAGTGCTGCTTCTCAAAGCTCAAGCAGTTCCGCCGGGTTGCAACACGGTTCGAAAAAACCGCACAAAACTACCTTGCAGTCGTCACACTCGCCGCAACCGTCCTATGGCTCAGGTAACTGTCCACACTGCCTAGTCAGGCGGCGCTGCCGCTTCACCGCCGCTGCCTTCAGGCACCACCATTTCCGGATCGGGTAACCCTCTATAGACTTCTTCCAGCGGAATAGCGGGTTCCGGCGCCTTGCCGAAAGCGGTGCCTACCAGTTTATGCAACCGGTGCGGGCATTGCGGATAGGTGCCAATGCATCGCGCCGCCTTGGTCGTCGAGGCTTCGCCGCGCCTGATCCGGTCTTCGTCGGCGGTGCGATCCTGAAAGACCCGCTGGTTCCGGTTCTCCTCATTCTCGCCACAAACGATAATGATGTCTTCTTGCGACCTTAAACATCCGTTCTTGTCGATGGCGGTCAGCTTTTTGGCTTCGGCCAATAGTGCAGGCATTCTGTCATCAGGGCCCTCCTGCGCATGGGCTGCAGCAGCGGATGATAGCAGAAGGAAAACGATACTCGCTCTCGACATTGGCCTGCGCCTTCCCTATCGACACCGCGATTTGGAACAACGCGTTCCAACCCTACTTTGCCCTATTCATTCTCCGAAACAATTGAAAGTTAGGAAGATATATGACCGATGCAAACAATGCCATGGACCGTGTGCTCGTCCTGGAAATGGTGCGCGTAACCGAGGCGGCGGCAATGGCGGCAGCGGGCATGATCGGGCGTGGCGATGAAAAAGCCGCCGACGCGGCTGCGGTCGAGGCGATGCGCGCCGCGCTCAATTCGCTCTACATGGACGGCACAGTCGTTATCGGGGAGGGTGAGCGCGACGAGGCACCGATGCTTTATATCGGCGAAAAGGTTGGCATGGCGCCAGGCAAGGGACCGAAAATCGACATCGCACTCGACCCCTTGGAAGGAACAACGATCACCGCCAAGGCCGGACCCAATGCACTTGCCGTGCTTGCGGTTGCCGAGGAAGGAAATCTACTCAACGCGCCCGATGTGTATATGGACAAGATTGCAGTCGGTCCCGGCTATTCGCCGGGCCTGATCAATCTCGATAAAAGCGCCACCGAGAATGTCCGGGCCGTAGCGGCCGAAAAAGGAGTGTCTCCGGCAGAAATCATTGTTTGCGTGCTTGATCGTCCCCGGCATGAAAAGTTGATTGCAGAACTGCGCGCTTTGGGTTGCGGCATCATGCTGATTCCCGATGGCGACGTGGCTGGTGTGATTGCGGTTGCCAATCCCGATACGACTATCGACCTTTATATGGGTTCGGGCGGCGCACCCGAAGGCGTTCTTGCGGCAGCTGCCCTGCGTTGCGTCGGTGGGCAGTTTAAGGGACGGCTGCTGTTCCGTAACGATGACGAGCGTCTGCGCGCGCGCAAATGGGGTATCGAGGATCTCGACAAGATTTACGACCTAGAGGAACTTGCGAAAGGCGATTGCATCTTCGCCGCCACGGGAGTTACCAGCGGTTCGCTATTGGAAGGCGTAAAACGCACTCGGGATGGAAAGATCACCACCGAGAGCGTCGTCATGCGTGCCTCTTCGGGAACCGTGCGCTGGGTCAAAAGCGAACACAGACGCGGCTGATGTTTTCGCAGTTGCAGAAAACGCAAAAACCTAGGACAAATACTTAATTGTATCGATTGAACGCCTTTCTATGTTGCGGTGCACAAAATATAAAATTTGCACTCTCTCCATTGAAAGGAATAATCATGCCTATTGGAAAAAAGCTTTTAGCAGCGGCATTTCTTACCGCAATTGCATCCGCAGCACAGGCTGGGGAATATCGCACATTTACGCAAGATGGTGTTACCTATAGCTACCGGGTAATCGACAAGGGCGATCGTCAAGTAATTGTTGGAAAAAGCACGCAGCTTGGCCAAACCAGCAAATTTACCCTGAGGATCAAGAACGGCAAGGTCCGCGGCGATTTCGATGGTCGCGCACTTGCGTTCAAAACCGAAGCCGCGCGCGCACAAAATGTGCAATTGGCTTCAGACTAAGTCAACATAGCTACAGTTTTTTCATTTTACATTGAAGCACTTTACCCCCTCCCCTGAACGGGAGGGGTTTGATTTAAATTAAATTCGAAGCCTCCAGTGATGCCAACTTGCAGCTCTGATAGATAGATATCTAGCTCCGCGCTGCCTTATATCCGACGGCAACAGGTCATAAGGCTTCAGCTTATGTCGTCGGGTTTCAAAAAATGCCCAGCGTCAAACCTTCTGCCATAGCCTTCCCAAGTTCATGCGCCTTGATCAGATCGGCCGCATCAATTTCTTTGGGGGCCAATATGGCTTCCGGGGTTTGCGCATGCGTGCAAACGATCAGGCTTTCGGCAATTTTTTTCAAACGCCAGCCGGTGGCTATACGTTCAGCTTGGCGCAGGGCGTTGCTGCCGTCAGAGCCTGCACACACCAATAAGGCGTAGGGTCTTGCTTCGATCCGACCGAGACAGGGATAGTATGTTTGATCGAAGAACGCCTTCATCACCCCGCTGATTGCTGCCAGATTTTCGGGAAAGGCAAAGATATAGCCGTCTGCCTCAAGCAGCGTTTTCGCATCTGCCTGAGCGGCTGAAACCAATCGTGTTTCACAATCGGATACATGTTTTGCACCGGCGGCGGTGGCCTTGGCAAGAGCTTGCGATCCGCCCGTCATACTATGCCAGACGATGGCGAGACGCTTCATAATCTTGGTACTGAGACGATCAGCGGATCATGATCCCATTTGCGCAAGGCCGCCACAAGCGCGTTGCCGGAAAGCGACAGGGATGCCGTATTGCGCAAGGGATGAACCCAAACGGTCTCAGCATCGGCAATTGCCCGATCGAGCACGACGATGACTTCGAGAGCGGTGTCATTGATCGCGCCAAGCGGCGTCACCGATCCCGGCGTCAATTCCAACAGCCTTAAAAGATTGTCTGCGTTGGCAAAGCTCAGGCGCTTCGATCCGATTGCGGTCGGCAAGGCTTTAAGGTCGACCCGAATTTTGGCAGGGACGGTGACCAGCCAGAATTGCTGGTTCGCATCCTTTAAAAACAGGTTCTTGCTGTGCATGCCCGGCAGCCGGTCATGCAGCGCACCGCTTTCATCGACGGTAAACACCGCCTGATGCTCCTCCACGGCATAATCGATACCAAGAAGGTTCAAATCGGCCTGAAGGCGAGCTTCGGCGTTCATATCATGGCATACGGTACATGGCGCAGATCTTGTTACCGGCCGGATCGCGCAGATAGGCCAGATACAGCTTCATTCCGGCACCCTCACGCACGCCGGGGGCATCCTCGATAGCGGTGCCGCCATGGGCAAGGCCTGCCGCATG
>JBOFLS010000206.1:0-2029 GCA_051657985.1 Sphingorhabdus sp.
GAAGACAAGACACCAACCAGTATAAAGCCCATCCCAAAATGACCCTAACCCCGCAATGGCTGGACGAACTGCGCGCGCGGACCACGCTTTCCGCGCTGATCGGGCGCAGTATGAAGCTGACCAAGGCGGGGCGTGAGCATAAGGGGTGCTGCCCCTTCCATAATGAGAAAACGCCCAGCTTTTACGTCAATGACGAAAAGGGCTTCTACCACTGCTTCGGCTGCAGCGCGCATGGCGATGCTATCCGCTGGATGACCGACCAGCGCGGGCTTAGTTTCATGGATGCGGTGAAAGAGCTCGCTGATGCAGCCGGTATGCAGGTCCCTGCCCCCGATCCCCGTGCTGCGGCCAAGGCCGAGCGGGCAACCGGCCTTCATGACGTCATGGCAGCAGCGCAGGCCTGGTTTGTCGAACAATTTCAAGGGCTGGATGGTGCCGAAGCGCGTGCCTATTGTGAGCGGCGCGGGTTGAAAGCTGAAACGATCAAGGCCTTCGGCATCGGCTTTGCACCCGATCGGAGAAATGGTCTGAAGTCTGCATTGGCGCATTTCGGCGAAGACAAGTTGATCGAAACGGGCCTCCTTATCGCGGTCGAGGATAAAGAGCCTTATGATCGTTTCCGGGGTCGCCTGATGATCCCGATCCGTGACCCACGTGGCCGCGTGATTGCCTTTGGCGGGCGTATCTTGGGCGCGGGTGAGCCTAAATATCTCAACTCCCCCGATACGCCGCTGTTCGATAAAGGCCGCACACTCTACAACCTCGATAAGGCTTCGCCCGCATCGCGCGCTTCAGGGCGGGTGATCGTGGTGGAAGGCTATATGGATGCAATAGCGCTCGCCCAGGCCGGTTTTGGCGAAGCGGTGGCACCGCTGGGAACTGCGTTGACCGAACAGCAGATCGCAATGCTATGGCGCATGGTGCCAAAGCCTCTGCTTTGCTTTGATGGCGATACAGCCGGGCAGAAGGCCGCTTTCCGGGCAGCTCAGCGTGCGTTGGGCGGATTGAAACCCGGGCATAGTCTCGACTTTGTGACCCTGCCGGAGGGTCAGGATCCAGACGATCTTATTCGTGCATCGGGTCCCCGTGCGTTTGCCCAGTTGCTTGAAAAATCGGAACCGTTAGTTGAGAGGATATGGAAAGTTGAGCTTGCAACCGGCTCAATCCAAACACCCGAAGACCGGGCCGGCCTGAAACAGCGCCTTGGCGGGCATTTGGCGGAAATCGCCGATACCGAAATTCGCCGACATTATGCCGATGCCTTCGCCGAACGATTCGATTCACTGTTCAGGCGGGCACCCCAGCCGTTTCAATCCAAAATCTCCGGCAAACACGGGGCTTGGAAGTCCAATATTTCTCCGCCGGCCTCAATCGAGGCTAAGGCCATAGGCACGCAGGGAACCGACTTGCTAATGCCGGGAATATTGGCTGCATTGCTGCGGGATCCAATGCAAGTACATCGTCATCAAGAGGCTTTGGTGGGTGTGATGCCGCGCGATTTTGGCCATGCAAAGCTGCTTTCGGCCATATTGGATGCGGCGCTCACCCGCCCAGCCAAAGAAACACTTGATAGTGAAGCCCTGCTTACCATATTAGGCGATGATCTGTATAATATGGCGCAAGCTTTGTTGCAGGGTGGCGGAACGGCTTTTGGCTTTAATCGTTCACCAAGTAGCGAGGGACTGGCTGGGACGGGGGTTTCGGATCGGTTGGATGAAGCAATCCGATTGATGAAGCAGCGACCCGAGCTGGAGGCAGCATTGCAAAAGGCAACCGAATTGGCAAGCAACGATCTTACGGAAGCCAATTTTGCTGAACAGCAACGGCTGCGTCAGGAAAAGCAGGATTTTGATGCGCGTCTGGCTGCGCTTTTGCAGCGCGACGATGCTCTATGATTTTGACGGGGATAGAATAACTTGGCTACGCAACCCGAAATGGAAGACGGCGATAATGGCGATGCGCCGCTGATCGATCTTAACGACGCGCAGGTGAAAAAGCTGCTCGCGAAGGCAAAGCGCCGCGGCTATTT
>JBOFLS010000207.1:0-21397 GCA_051657985.1 Sphingorhabdus sp.
ATCGATGCTCCGGTTACCCGTTCTTCAAGCGAACTTGCCGATTGCGAAATCTGGGTATCGAGCCTTGCCAATTCGTCGCCGGTCTTTTCCGAGGTTTCGGTGACACGGTTCAGCGTCGATAAAATCGCCTGTATCTGGCCATGCGCCGTATTTCCCGCAATGCCGATCTGGTTGGTTGCGTCCTTGGCGGCGCTTGTGACGACAGGCAGGTGGTTGCGCAACTGTTCGAGATTGGTCACCGCGGCGTTGCTGGCGACTTGCAGCATCTGCGCGCGTTCATCGGACTCGGTTAACGCACCGCTGAGCGTTGTAGCCGCTTCGGTTAGACGTTGCGCAGACGTACGTCCCACAGTCTCGAGTTCACGAGCATTTTCGGCCAGAAAGGAACGGGCAAGCGCAATTTCACCATTCACCCGCCGCATCCGTTCTTCCAACGATTGGCTTTCCTCACGAAGCAATCGGGCAACATCGTTGAACCGCCGTGCCTCACGCGAGCTCAGCCGCATGGCAAGCAGCCAGGCAAGCGCTATCAGGCAGGTCGGTACTGCCCAGCCAATTACCAGTTCGGATATCCGTGCAGGTGCTATTCCGGCTGAGATTTCTCCATAATGGGCCCAGAGAAAAAATCCTGTCCAGCCGATCCAGGCAAAGGCGAATGCCATTATAACAGCTGTAACGGCCCATTGACGCTCAGACGTTTCGTATTCCTCAGCCCATTCCTGATTCTGGCTTTCATGGACGAAATCCTGGTAATCATGCGGCTGACTAAACTCTTCGGCTGGAATATTTCTAACCGAGATTGGTTCATCAGCATCGGTTTCAGCCGAAGAACGATTAAGGTCGATGATTTTTGAATGAGCTCCCATAACGCCTCGTTTACCATATTTCCTGACCGACGAAACGCAAAGTTAACCCAAATGGGCGTAAAGGTCCATTATGTCGATAAACTATGGCGCATTTGACACAGCGTTGAACGCAGCTGCCGGCGACGATCTTTCGCTGGCCGCGGAATTGCGCCTGGCTTTTATCGAGAGCGCGAGGCGACAGCTTGATCTGCTTGGGCGTTCCCGCTGCGACGCGAATTGGCAATATAGCTGCTATCGTTTGAAAGGCCTTGCCGCCAGTTTCGGTGTCGTCGAGATTATCGCTCTTGCGGAAGAAGGCTTGCAAGGAGCACCGGGCGATCCCGTTATCATGCGCAGGATTGCGTCGGCCATAAAAGAGATCGAAGCCACGGACTGAGGTTCGTATCTGCCGCTGCAAAAACACCTGCGGCAGGAATTTGCTTGGATTTTCCGCCGGTGGCGTCATAGCAGCGCCATGCATAGCGTCGTTAGCGAAAGTCACAAAATCGAACGTGCGCTGCTGTGTCTGGGCGAGGCAGACGTCGGTGCGGCGTTGCGAAAACCCATTTTCGGCAGACCGCTGATTTTTCATCTGATAAAGAGTTTGCAGGCAAGCGGTATTGCCCGGATCGCGCTATCGGTTGAGACCATTCCGCCCGAATTGCCCGCTTTGGTCGAACAATTGCGTTTGGAAAAACTTGATATACAATTGTTGCGCAATGGGCCTGAAGCTTTGCGGTTTGTGGCTGAAAAGGGTGCGATCCTGCTTCAAAACGCAGCGGTCTGGATTGCACGCGCGAAACTTGAAAAACTTATTGCGTCGGACAAACCCTTGATCCTGACACTGCCTGAAGATCCGGATTTTACGGAATTCGAGCGGATTGATCTCGGACGGCGCTGGGCTGGAATTGCGGTCGTCGATGGCTCTCTTGGCAGAGAGCTCGGCAACTTTCCTGAAGGTTGGAGGATTGATTCCTTTCTGCTGCGCGCAGCGTTGCAGGCGGGATATCCCGACCGGCAGTTGGCTTGGGAAAAGCCCGCGGACGATGTCGTCATACACGCTGGCGCTGCAGGCGGGCTGGAAATATTACGCAAAAGGATCGGTCCGGCTACAAAGGACAGGGGACTGATCGAGAATAGCGCTATCCATCTGATCGATCATTTGATCGATCGGTTTGCCGGTGAAAAATGGTGGCAGATTGTTGCGGAATGGAGCTTGCTGGTTTTTGCTATCCTAGCTGCGATTTCCGCCTTTTTCGAATATGCACTGACAAGTTATTGGCTTGGCGTAACCGCTGTCTTCTCCGGGCTTGTCCGTGCAAGAATGCGGGAGGTAACTTATCGGCAAGGCTTTGCCGATGCCGTGGTAATTGCCGCATTCGCTACTATGATACTGGCTTTGCATTTCAATCTGCGCTGGTTCGTTTCGACTTTTGACGCGACTTTCCTGCCGATCGTGCTTTTTGGGTCGGCGACCGTCATCAAGAGCGAATCCCGAGCCATCGGCGGTTCGCAATTGTCGCCGCTTACCATCGCCTTGTGGCTTGCCATCATGTCATCTGCCGGATTTTCCGTTTTGGCCGTAAAGCTGGCGATATTGGCTGTCCTTGCCTTGCTGTTTGCAGGGACTTTGCGTTTGCAGAGTTAAAGCCAAATTAACCGCGTAATCCCTATATTGTAAGCGCATAGTGCCAAGATCGGAAAAAACGCATTTGTCAAATACCAGCGAATCGACGCTGATAGCAGCTGCAACGGCGAGTGCTGCGGATTTGCGGCTACTGGCCGACGATGTTGCCTGCTTTCTGTTCCCGCGCACGGGCAGCTTGCCGAGCGAAGAACTGCAGGCATCGATCCGGCTCGCCCTCAATTTGCTGGTATTGGGCATAGAGAAGGAATTGGGAGCGAAACCATCGAGCAAGATGCCGCAAAGCTGGAACCTGCTTTGCCGTTCGGGATTGCTACGCGAACCGGCATTGATCGATTATTGCCTGGCACGAATATCGGAACGCCGCATCTACGAACGCATTGCCGACTATTCCAATCCGCTCCAGCAACTGCCGGCAAGATTATTGCACGATCCCAATCCGCTAATAGCCGAACCCGCACGCCATATACTGATTGCAGAAAATCTGCTGCAAAGCTTCGATGCGCGTGGACTTATGGTACAACTGCCTCCGGAATTGCTGCACATGCTCGCATGGCGAATCGTTGCCGTACTGAAAGCCGAGATGGCACCCGTGGGTACCGATTATTTCGAAAGAGCCTGCCATGCGCTAATCGCGCGACACGATGATGCGGATCGTTTGCAGGTTGGCGCAGCCAAAATCGTCTATTTTCTCACAGATAGAAACCGTGACGATCTTGATGATCCTGCAAAAGCGGGCTTGCCGCTTTTCTTTGCGGCATTGTCGGCGCGAACGGGATTGCATGCCGACACCCTGTATCGTCTTGCCGATGCATCGAGTGTAGAGCCATTGCTGATCGTTCTTCGGGCTTGCGGTTTTGGTGTCGAAGACATTCATTCACTGACAAGAACGCTGCGCGGCACTCAGGCGAACGATGATTTGTCATCCGGCCTTCTCGATGAATGTGCGAGCCTGGACGATGCAGAAGCTGCCAGGATCTGTTTGTCATGGGTATCCGAAGCCGGTGAAAGAGGCTGCGGATGAGTGCTTCCACGCCTTATCTTTCGATTGCGATCGATGCTGAGGTCGATGGCAAAGGCCGGTTGATAACCGCCGATCCGCATCTGATGCGCATGCATAAGCGCAACGGGGGCGTAGAGGGCGGCATACTTGCCATCCCACCCATATTTGCGCTTGCTCAGCTCGCATGGCGTACAAGTGCCAGAATCGAACGATCGGTCGTCGTTGCGGACGGTGATACCGATCTGGAATTGTGGGTCAGTTTCGTTCATAAACAGGACCGCGTCAGGATTTCCATTTTCGGTTGGCAGGAACTCCCCGCACGCCGCAGATCCTCCGGGCTGATTCTTGACAGACCGGGACTGGTGGAAATCGGGGATGAGGATGCGAGCCTATTGCTTGATGCCAAATCCGTGATCATCAGAATTGAAACAAGCCTTGTCGATTTGATAGGCCTGAAAGCGATTGGGACGCCGATCGATAGGATTTTTGAAAGGACGGTTGGCGGGTCGGTCGCGGATGCAATCGCAGAGGATGAGAATGCGCTTGACGTACGGTTGCAGCGCAAAGACACGCGCTACACACTGGATTGCAAAAAGATCGTTTCAAACGATGGCCAAACCCTTGGATATCGATGCAATTTGCAGGAGATCGTGCAATCCGAGTCGGCTCATTTTCCAGCCATTCCGCAACAGGATCGCAATCTCGGTTTCGGTCGGCAATTCGCCTCTGCTGTCAGACAGCCTTTGAACCGGATCATTGCCAATGCCGAAACGATCGGTGGGCACGTCAACGGGCCGGTTAAGGAAAACTATGTGGGCTATGCGCACGATATTGCAACCGCGGCACGGCATTTATCCGAACTGATTAGCGATCTCGAAGATCTCGATGCGATCGACCGCGCCGATTTTCACGTGGCATCGGAAAAGGTCGAACTGGGAGATATCGCGCGACGTGTCGGTGGCTTGCTCGCGCTTAAAGCGGCCGATCATCAGATCATAATGAACCTGCCTCCGAAAGAACAGATTGTAGAAGTTTCCGGTGAATTTCGACGCGTATTGCAGATTGTTCTTAATCTTGCCGGGAACGCCATACGGTATAGCCCGGACGGCAGCACGATCGATATTGCAATTTCCGCGGACCCGCCCTCGCTGTCGATTTCGGATCAGGGACGGGGCATATCTCTGGAAGATCGCGAACGGGTATTCGAAAAGTTCGAACGTCTGGGCAGAAGCGGGGACGGGGGAAGCGGGCTTGGCCTATATATCTCACGACGATTGGCGCGCGCTATGAAAGGCGATCTGTCCATCGGCGAAAATGCGGAAGGGGGGGCGATTTTCACCCTCAGCCTTCCGCCCTATCGCCTGGATCAGCGTTTCTCTACCGGAATGTAATCGCGCGCCGCCGGGCCGGTATACAACTGCCGCGGACGACCGATTTTCTGGCCGGGATCGGAAATCATCTCGTTCCACTGCGCCACCCAGCCCACAGTTCGCGCCAAGGCAAAGAGCACGGTGAACATCGTGGTCGGAAAACCGATGGCCGACAGGATGATGCCCGAATAGAAATCGACATTCGGGAACAGCTTTTTTTCGATAAAATAAGGATCGTTCAAAGCCATTTCTTCGAGCTGCAAGGCAACGTCGAAAATCGGATCGCTAACCTTGAGCGCGGTCAGAACTTCCCGCACCGTTTTCTGCATCACCGTCGCACGCGGATCGTAATTCTTATAGACGCGATGCCCGAAGCCCATAAGGCGGAACGGATCGTTCTTGTCTTTCGCGCGTGCGATATAATGCGGAATCTTGTCGGGCGTACCGATTTCACGCAGCATGTTGAGCGCGGCTTCGTTCGCCCCGCCATGCGCCGGACCCCAAAGGCAGGCAATGCCCGCTGCGATACAGGCAAAGGGGTTCGCACCCGACGATCCGGCAAGCCGCACGGTCGAAGTCGACGCATTCTGTTCATGATCGGCGTGCAGGATGAAAATTCGGTCGAGCGCCTGTTCGACGGCGGGGATAACTTCATAGTCCTCGGCCGGTACGCCAAAGGTCATGCGCAGAAAATTGCCGGTATAGGACAGGCGATTGTCGGGGTAC
This sequence comes from Sphingorhabdus sp., assembly GCA_051657985.1. Classification (GTDB taxonomy): domain Bacteria; phylum Pseudomonadota; class Alphaproteobacteria; order Sphingomonadales; family Sphingomonadaceae; genus Sphingorhabdus_B. Next base: position 5,590 of record JBOFLS010000207.1, read on the forward strand.
ATGAAAGGTTGGCCGACCGAATATTTATACGCCATTGCCGCAATTGTCGGCATTTTGGCGATCAGCCTATGGCTTGCAATCTTACGCTGTTCGGGATCGGCGATATCGGTCGAGTCATGATAAAAGGCGGAAAGGGCACCCACCACGCCGCACATGATCGCCATAGGGTGAGCGTCGCGGCGGAATCCACGGTAAAAGGTCGCCAGTTGTTCATGCAGCATCGTATGGCGGGAAATAGTGTGGCTAAACTCATGCAATTCCTGCTTTGAGGGAAGCTCCCCGTTGAGCAGCAAATAGGATACTTCCATGAAGCTCGACTCTTCGGACAGGTGCTCGATCGAATAGCCGCGGTGCAGAAGTATGCCCTGGTCGCCATCGATATAGGTCAGCTGCGATTCGCAGCTGGCCGTCGAAGTGAAGCCCGGATCGAAGGTAAAACAGTCGGTCTGGGCGTAAAGCTTGCGGATATCGAGCACATCCGGCCCGACCGTTCCTGATAAAACCGGCAGATCGATTTTGCTGTCGCCGATGCTGAGCGTTGCAGCCTTGTCAGTCATTTCCATTCCAATCGCAAACCGGCCGGGGAGAGCCTTTGTTATGATCTACATGACGGATCAAGCCGATTTTTCTTTATTTATTATCGATTTGATTGTCCGCAAGCATTAGGAGACAAAACGCGCTCAATACGCGTTCCGGCAGCGCGGCAAGCGGTTGTCGCGGTCTCCCTTGCGCAGTTTTGTGCGGCGCGTCAAGAGCAACAAAATGGCCTTGTTTATCTTTGAAAGACAAGGATAATGCAAGTCGTGGTGGCGTTCGTGTTTAGAAACGGGCCACGCTATGTCCACAGCCATTGACGTTCAGATACCGGACGCGATCCGGCCCGATCGAACCCGATCGAGGGCGCTGGAAACATGGCTTGATCTGGAACGGGACCGGTTGCCTCTTTTGATACCGGTGGCCATCGGATCCGGCATAGTCTTTTGGCAGCTTTTCGGCGAACATGCCGCATCCTTGCTGCTCGCATTATGCAGCGGCATGGCGCTGCTCGGTTTTTCATTCGGCCGCAAGACGGCGGTTGGCAGACTGTTGCTGATAAGTGCCTTTTTGATCACGGCCGGCTTTGCTGCAATCACATTGAAATCCCATATTTTTGGCGCAGAACCTCTTGATCGGCCCTGGACTGGAGTGCTGACGGGGGTGGTGCAGAATGTAGAGCATGTGTCTGCACGCGGGATCGTACGTTACAGGCTGGCCACGGGAAACAGACAAGGCCTGCCAGGGCTCATCAGAGTGAATGTCGATCGTCGCGATGCCTTGCCTGCAATAGAGCCGGGAGCAATCATCAGACTGAAAGCGCGGTTGATGCCGCCGGCGGGTCCGGCATTGCCGGGTGGATATGATTTTGCCCGAACCGCTTGGTTCGATGGAATCGGGGCGACTGGGCGGGCGATCGGCAAAGTCGAAATGCTGGTCGCATCGCCATCGCCGCAGGATTTCTGGGGACAGGCGCGCAACGCGCTGGCTGCGCGCATTGAAAGCTCGATGGACAAAGCAACAGGTCCTGTGGGTTCGGCTCTGCTGGTGGGAACGCGAGGCGGTATTTCCGAAAAGGATGCAGAGGCTTTGCGCAATTCCGGCATGGCCCATCTGCTTTCAGTAAGCGGACTTCATGTAACCGCGGTGGTCGGGGGTGCCTATATGCTCTTTTCCGGTCTGCTGGCACTATGGCCTTGGCTGGCTTTGCGCATACCGGTCCCCTTGCTTGCCGCCACAGGTTCGGCGGCAGTCGCGGTTGGTTACACCTTATTGACCGGAGCCGAAGTGCCGACGGTTCGGGCCTGCGTGGCGGCGCTGTTGATTTTGACGGCAATGGCGATGGGTAGGCAAGCGCTTTCGCTACGGCTGTTGGCCGCAGCGGCGACGTTCGTGCTGATTGTGTGGCCTGAAGCGCTGGCCGGGCCAAGCTTTCAATTAAGCTTCGCCGCCGTTGCCACGATCATCCTGCTGCACGAGAGCGTTTGGATGCGGCGCTGGACCGCCCGGCGAGAAGAAGCGCTGCTCATGCGGTTGCTGCGCAATTTTGGCACGATCCTTTTGACCGGTATCGCGATTGAAGCGATGCTGGCTCCGATTGCGCTTTTCCATTTCCACAAAAGCGGACTCTACGGAGCCTTGGCTAATGTCGTTGCTATTCCCCTGACGACTTTCGCAATCATGCCTGCGCAGTTGATGGGGTTGATCGGCGACCAAGTCCATAGCGGATGGGGCACACCCTTTTGGTGGATCGCAGCAAAAGGTGTTGCTGGAATTTTATGGATCGCACATCGTGTCAGCACCACACCGGGCGCAATCGCTTTGTTGCCCGAGATTTCGATATGGGTGTTTGGTACAGTCGTAGTTTGCGGACTGATAATTGCCTTGTTCCGGCATCGCTTGCGCTATGTAGCCCTGGTTCCCTTGACCGGCGCGATCGGGGTGATGGTATCAAGCCCGCGACCCGATATGCTGTTGACCGGAGACGGACAACATCTGGCGGTGATAACCGATAAGGGAAATCTTGCGTTGTTGCGTCCCGGGGCAGGGGAATATGCACGATCGATACTGGGGGAAACCGCAGCTATCGATGACGAGGCCATTGCGCTCGATGAACTGGATGGCGCATCCTGCAACAGCGATAGTTGCACGTTGGTGTTGCATCGGGGCAGACGCAGTTGGCGCATACTCGCGCTGCGTTCGGACCCTATGATCCCGGCAATGGAACTGGCTGCCGCCTGCGCACGCAGCGATATCGTCGTCAGTCGCCGACGACTGCCTTGGAGTTGCAAGCCGCTGTGGATCAAGGCCGATGCAGCGTTACTTGAAAGAACGGGAGGTATCGCTTTCTATCTTTCCGAACCAAGCCTGAGCATCGTCGCCGCGGACAATGCCCAGCACAGTTGGTCGGCTTATGCCACGCACCGGCTTGAACGACGCGAAAGCGAGCGCGCAATGAAAAGGGCGGCAAAGACAATCCTGCCGCCCCAGATTTCGATAAAGCCCGTGGATCAATGATAGCGTCGCAGCAAGCCTGCAAGGCGACCCTGCACCTCGACCTCATGCGAGTCGTAATATTGCGGGTCGTAACTGCTATTTGCGGGATCGAGGCGGATCTTCTGTCCTTCATGACGAAGATATTTGAGCGTCGCTTCCTCGCCGCGTACCAGCGCCACGACGATTTCTCCGTCCCGCGCGGTCTGAGTCTTGCGGATAAGCGCATAATCGCCATCGAGAATGCCGGCCTCGACCATCGAGTCACCCGACACCTCAAGCGCATAATGTTCGCCGGCACCAAGCAAAGCCATGGGCACGGATAGCGAATTCTGCCCTTCAAGCGCTTCGATCGGAACGCCGGCGGCAATCTTGCCATGAAGCGGAATTTCGATGACGTCATTCGCAGCAACCGGCAGGTTTCGCGATGATTGGCCAAGGGCGGGGCGGCGATCGGCCAGGACGGCAACCTTGCTGTTGACCGCCTCATCGCTGCCCAATGCGCGCGAACTACCGCCTTCGGGCATTTTCACAACCTCGAGCGCACGCGCACGGTTGGGCAAGCGGCGCAGGAAACCGCGTTCCTCAAGCGCCCCGATCAACCGGTGAACACCCGACTTGCTTTTAAGATCGAGCGCTTCCTTCATTTCCTCGAAAGATGGCGAAATGCCCGTCGCCTCAAGGCGTTCATGTATGAAGATGAGAAGCGAATGTTGCTTTGATGTGAGCATGGTTTGTTCCGGTCCAGTTGAACAGATACGGAACACTTAGGAAACAAACACGTGTCTTGTCAAGTGCTGTTGCACATCACCTTTTCAGGATATCAGGGAATAAAAATCGACACAGGCACCAGCCTTTATCGGTTCTGCAAAAGAATTTCGTATTATCAATGCGTTGGATGTTGAAAGAGCGGCGAGCATCGCGCTGTCGTTAGTGCCGATTGGCGTCAGCCCGCCGTCATGATGAAAAGAACGGATATGGTCGATACGAGGGCCATTGGCAGGCAGGTCGACTTCGCACCGTGCGACGAATCGGACCGGCAGGGGGTCGAGCGCGCCGCTCAGATAACGAACCATCGGCAAAAGAAAAAGAAAGGCCGTGGCAAACGCGGAAACCGGATTTCCAGGCAGTCCGAGTATTGCGGCTTCGTGCAATTTCCCGGCGATCATCGGTTTTCCCGGACGCATCGCGACTTTCCAGAAATCGATTTCGCCGCCCGCCGCCTTAAGGGCCGGCACTATCAGATCGTGATCGCCGACCGACGCGCCTCCGCTGGTGACGACGATATCGGCCGCGCTTGCGGCCTGGAAAGCCGCTATCAGACTGTCAAGATCGTCAGGCACGACCCCCATATCGTGCACATCAACCGGCAAGCCGGCCAGCATCGATGCAAGCATCACGGCATTGGAAGACGGTATCTGATCGTCGGCACAAGGCTGCCCCGGCGGCATGAGTTCGTTGCCGGTCGATATCAGGCTTATCTTCAAATGCCGCCGAACGGACAGCCGGTCATATCCGGCCATCGCCGCAAGCGCGAGACGACGCGCATGAAGTTCCGAACCCTTGGGTATAACCACGCCCCCTTCGGAAAAATCACTGCCTGCGCAACGCACATGCTGTCCCGACTTATAGGTCGGATCGCCGATCAGACGAATCCTATCGCCCTCGCATGCGGCATCTTCCTGGATTATCACCGTGTCCGCGCCCTCGGGCACGACCGCGCCGGTAAAGATACGCGCGGTTTCGCCCGTTTTCATGGTTCGCGCAAACCGCTTTCCGGCTGCACTTTCCCCGATCCTGTTCCACGGTCCGGGCAGATCGGCAAAACGCACGGCATAGCCATCCATGGCGGAAAGATCGCGCGCGGGCTGCGTGCGCAAGGCAATCACATCCGCCGCCGTCCAGCGCCCGATGGCTTTGGCAAGCGGCACAGTCTCGGTCTCGACCGGCTCTTTCAGGGCCAATATCCTTGCCTGCGCTTCTTCGATCGTGATCATTCGGCACGCCAGTTGTCGGATTTTCCCCCGCTTTTGGACAGCAACCGCATATCCGAAATGACCATCGCCTTGTCGAGCGCCTTCGCCATGTCGTAAATGGTAAGCAGCGCTACGGAGGCTGCCGTCATCGCTTCCATCTCAACCCCGGTCTGACCGGTCAGCCGGGCGAGGGCGGTGACGCGAATGCCGCCATCCTCGAACTCGAAATCGACCGCCACCTTGGAGAGCGCCAATGGATGGCAAAGCGGGATCAGTTCGCTGGTCTTCTTCGCCGCCATGATCCCGGCAACCCGCGCTGTGGCAAGGACATCGCCTTTCCTGACGGCACCGTCGCGGATTGCCGCCAATGCCTCTGCCGACATGGCGATGCGGCCCTCGGCAACTGCCTCACGGACGGTTGCGTCCTTTGCGGAGATATCGACCATCGCGGCATTGCCGGCTTCGTCGAGATGGGTAAGTTTAGTCATGCGCCTGTCAATAGCATGCGCGTGGCGGATTCAACATTATCCTGCCGCATCAAACTTTCGCCCACCAGAAAAGCCCGCACATCGCTTTTGGCCATGCGCAGGCAATCGGCATGGGTGGAAATTCCGCTCTCGCACACCAGTAGCACGTCCGGCGGCACCATTCCCGCCAAGCGCTCGGTTGTGCCAAGATCGACCTCGAAGGTCTTGAGATTGCGGTTGTTCACCCCGATAAGCCGCGATTTGAGGCGGGTGAGCGCCCGCTCCATCTCTGCCTCATCATGCACCTCGACCAGCACATCCAGCCCTTCGGCGCGGGCTGCCGCCTCGACTTCGATCATCGCTACGTCCTCAAGCGCCGCCACGATGATCAAAATCGCATCCGCCCCCATCGCCCGCGCCTCCGCGCATTGCCAGGGATCGACCATGAAATCCTTGCGGATCACCGGCAAGTCGCAAGCCGTACGCGCGGCGATCAGATAATCCTCATGCCCCTGAAAATAGGGCGCATCGGTAAGCACCGAAAGACAGGCCGCCCCGCCCGCTGCATAGGCGCGGGCATGGGCAGGGGGATCGAAATCGGCGCGGATCAGCCCTTTGGAGGGGCTGGCCTTTTTGATCTCGGCGATCAGGGCAAAGTCGGTAGCCGCTTTGGCGCGCAGGGCCGATTCGAAACCACGCACAGGGGAGGGGGCGGGCCAGTGGGAGAGGCCTTGCGGTTTGCGTGCGGCAACTTCGGTGCGCTTTGTTGCACAGATTTCGGTGAGCTTGTTGGTCATATGGGGTAGGCCCTAGCGAAGGCACCAACATCTTACAACTTTGTGTCGATCCCAGCCTGTTTCAGGGCCGCATTGGCGGTAAAGCGTTTGCGCGTTCCAGCATCCACGGTGAAGTTCCGCCCGCTGATCGGACTATGCCAGATTTCATGATCACCTTTGCTGTATCGCACAAAGCTGCACCCATGTTCGATAAGGATACGCTTTAATTCTTGGTAATAAGCGCTGCCCATCAGGCTGCAATCGGCATGGTGCTTTCGTGGAAGGCGACAAGCCTTAAACTATGTGGCCCTTGCCGCTTTTCGGGGGCAATAAGAGCCGCATTGTCGACCAGCAATTCAGGCAAAACCGCTGCCGCTCGGTCGCGAAGATGCTCAAGAGTTTCGCCCTCAGTCACCAATCCCGGGACATCGCAATCGAGGGTGTACCATATATGCTCTTCGGGATCATAGGCAGCATGTAGGGTCCAGATGGCCATATAAAGTTCCTTTGTAGGTTGAATATCATTAGGAGGTGAGGGCTGGCAAATGCAAATTTCCGCTTATCATTCACTGGACCGGTTTTCGATCTTTGGCTCTCGATATGGCACTAGGAAACTCATGTTCTGCATCTGCTTCAATATTGATCAAGTTTTCAACTTAGCCATGAAACACAGCATGAAACCCCACCACCACATCCGGCTCTGCAACCCCAAGCGGTAAAATCTGGAAGTATTCCGCATGTTCTGCCTGTGGCGCTAAATTCGGAAACCGTTGAAAGCCAAAGCGGCTGTAATAAGCGGGGTTGCCGACCAGTACGCAGCCTGCGGCTTCTTGCTCCTGCAACCACGCGATTCCGGCGTGGATCAGCTGGCGGCCTATCCCTTGATGCTTCAGCGCGGGTTCGACCGAAACAGGCCCCAACGCATACCATCCGGGGGAGCCGTCCGCAGCGAAGGCGGGCGAGAAGGTTACTTGCCCGACAACCGCACCATCCTTCTCAGCCACCAGCGAGAGCGCCAGCGCGCCGGTTTCGCGCAATTTATCGATCAGATCCTGCTCATCGCCCCCGGCATAAGGCATGGGCGCAAAGGCGCGTTTGGTGATGTCGTAAATTGCCGCATGGTCTTCGTCGCGTTCGGGGCGGATCAGCACCTCCATCAATAGCTGACCCAGCAATCGAGCAGCGCCTTGGCCAGCCCCTTGTCGATGGCCTCGGCGGCTTCCTCGACGCCTGAGTACCAGTCATGCGCATGGCCTGCGACCATCAGCGCGGCGGCGGCGTTAAGGAGAACGGCGTCGCGGTAAGCGCCGCTTTCGCCATCAAGCAAGCGGCGGAGCGCAGCGGCATTATATTCGGCGTCTCCGCCTTTTAGCGCATCTTGCGGGTGGTGGGGGAGGCCTGCGGATTCGGGAGACATCCTTACCAACTCCGTTCGCCCTGAGCTTGTCGAAGGGCTGTCTTGTTTTTCGCCGTTGGAGAAGGACAGTGCTTCGACAAGCTCAGCACGAACGGAGTTGGAGAAGCGAACAATGGTGCTTGGCCCTGAAACCGAAAGCTCATCCAATGGCTCATCGCCTGCGACCACCATGGCATCATCCGCACCGAGCATTTGGATCGCCTCGGCATAGGTCTCGATCAGCGCCGGGTTGGCGATCCCCACCAACTGCCGTTTCACCCCCGCCGGATTGCACAGCGGCCCTAGCAGGTTGAAAATCGTCCGTCGCCCGATCGCGCGCCTTATCGGCATGATAGGGCCAAGCGCGGGGTGGTGTTTCTGCGCAAAGAGGAAGCAGATGCCGAGATCGCCGAGCGTCGCCTCCGCCGTTTCCATCGCGCGGTCGAGATCAAGGCCCAAGGCCTCAAGCGTATCGGCCGTACCAGCCTTGGAAGAAGCCGCGCGGTTGCCATGTTTGGCGACGGGGACTTCGCAGGCGGCAACCACCAGGGCAACGGTGGTGGAGACATTCAGGCTATGGCTGCCATCGCCGCCCGTGCCGCACACGTCGATTGCGCCTTCGGGCGCGGCAATGCGGATCATCCGTGCACGCATGGCCTTTGCGGCCCCGGCTATTTCTTCAGCGGTTTCGCCCCGGTCTGCCATTTTAATCAGCAGGGCGGTGATTTCCGCCTCAGGCATTTGCCCGTCCAAAATCTGCCCGAACAGGGCTTCAGATTCAGAAAGCGTCGGCATCATTTACCCTTTGCGGTCTCTGCTTCCTCTGCGCCTCTGCGCGAACCCTGAAACGTTGAATGTTTCGCGCAGAGGCGCAGAGTTCACGCGGAGATCGCAGAGATTTTTTGTTTGCGGTCATACCCGCTCCTTCGGCGTGATCCCCGCTGCGCGCATGAAGTTGGCAAGCATCGCATGGCCATGTTCTGTGGCGATGCTTTCAGGGTGAAATTGTACGCCGTGGATGGGGAGTTCCGCATGGCGGAAACCCATCACTATATTGCCTTTTGGGCCGTCGTCGCTGGTTGCGTTTACGATCAGGTCCGCTGGAATGTCTTCGACAATCAGCGAGTGATAGCGCGTGGCGGTAAAGGGCGAGGGGAGGCTCACAAACAGCCCGCTGCCGTCATGACTGACCGGAGACGTCTTCCCGTGCATCAATCCGCCGCGCACGACCTTGCCACCGAAATGCTGGCCGATGGTTTGGTGCCCCAGACAAACGCCAAGCAGCGGCTTACCCGCCTCCGCACAGGCCGCGACCAAATCCAGGCTGACGCCCGCCTCATTGGGCGTGCAGGGGCCGGGAGAGATCAGGAAGGCCTGCGCGCCCGAAGACAGCGCTTGCCCGGCGGAGATCGCATCGTTGCGTACCACCTCCACTTCTGCGCCCAGTTCCATCAGATAATGGACAAGGTTCCAGGTGAAACTGTCATAATTGTCTATGACGAGGATGGTGTTGTCGCTCACTGCCCAAACCCTGCCTCTCCCGCTATACGCGCCGCTTCGCGTGCGGCCGCAACCAAAGCGCCCGCTTTCGCTTCGCATTCCCGCTGTTCGTAGGCAGGATCGCTGTCGGCGACGATACCCGCACCGGCCTGAATGTGCATCACGCCATCTTTCACCACCGCGGTTCGCAGTACAATACAGCTGTCCATATTGCCGTCGGGGCTGAAATAGCCGACGCCGCCCGCATAGGCACCGCGGGTTTCGGGTTCGAGTTCGGCGATGATCTCGCAGGCGCGGACTTTCGGGGCGCCGGATACGGTACCGGCGGGGAAGCCCGCAAACAGGGCGTCGATCGCGTCTTTTCCGGGGGCAAGCCTACCGACGACATTGGAGACGATGTGCATCACATGGCTGTAGAATTCGACCATATAGCTGTCGGTCACGGTCACGCTGCCGCCTTCGGTCACGCGGCCGACATCGTTGCGGCCTAGATCGAGCAGCATCAGATGCTCGGCACGCTCCTTTGGATCGGTAAGCAGACTGTCTCGGTTCTCGGCATCTTCCAGCGCGGTTTTCCCTCGTGGTCTGGTGCCTGCAATTGGGCGGATGGTAACCTCTCCATCGCGTACGCGCACCAATATTTCAGGGCTCGATCCGATCAGGGCAAAACCCGGCATGTCGAGGAAATAGAGGAAAGGCGACGGGTTGATCCGCCTTAGCGCGCGGTAGAGATCGACCGGGGGCAGATCGAAGGGCAACGAGAAACGCTGTGCCAGAACGACCTGAAATATATCGCCCGCCGCAATATAGTCTTTGGCCTTCAGCACCATGTCTGCGTAGCGGGCTGGCGACAGCGCCGGCTCGGGATCGGGCAGGGTGGCAAGTTCGGCCTGCGTGCGTCCTGCGGGGACAGGCAGCGCCAATCGCGATGCCGCGGCATCGATCCTGTCATAAGCTGTCTCGATCAGCCGTTCGGGTTCGCCGCCTTCGGGCCAGATGGGTGCTGCAATGTACAGCCGGTCGGCGAGCCGATCGAACACCAGCACCACCGTCGGCCGTACGAACATCATGTCGGGAACGGCAATGGGGTTGGCCGCCGGGCGCGGCAGTTTTTCAACAAGGCCGATCGTTTCATAGCCGAAATGCCCGACAAGGCAGGCAAAGGCGGGAGGCAGCCCTTGAGGCATATCGATACGGCACGTCTCGACCAGGTTGCGCAGGCTCGAAAGTGCGCCTTCACCCGTCGGTGCAAAAGCATAGCGGTTGGTCTGCCATGCACGATTGATCTCGGCTTTGTTGCCATCGGCGCGAAAAACCAGGTCCGGGGCCAAGCCCAGCAGGCTATAACGGCCGCGCACCCTACCGCCTTCGACGGATTCAAGTATGAAGTCGCCGCGTTCCGCCTCGAACAGCTTGAGCGCCGCCGAAACCGGCGTTTCCGTATCGGCGATCAATTCGCGCCAGACGATCGCCGATTTTCCACTCAAAAGCCGGGCGCGTGCAAAATCTTCAGGATGGGCAGAGGCATGATCGATCATTGTCTGCCCGCGACTGCCTTATTGACCTGCCGTGCGGTTGGTCAGCCGGTCGCGCAACGCTTTCAACGCGCTGTCGTTCTTGCTGACACCGACTTCGGCACGCGCTGCACCGATCAATTGCGCGGCATGTTCCTCTTGCAGAAGGTTTGCCAGTTCCTGCCGCCTTGCATCGACCAGTTCCTTGTTGCCGCTGGCATCGCCCTTGATCACCTCGCTCAGGTAAACGACGAACCAGCCACGATCCTGCCCTGCAGCCAATGTCTTTGCCGTCCCCTTCTTCATCGCGAACATCATCGCAAGCGGAGGCGGCAATTGCTGACCGGGGCGGTTAAGATCGATGCGGCTGCCTGCAACACGCTGCGTTGCGGGCAATCTGACCCCGGTTGCCTGCATCGCCGCAGTCAGGCTCTTGCCGGCAAGCACGGCTTTCCGGACCTGTTCGGCAACCGACTTCGCCTTTTTTGATCCTTCGGCAAGCGCCCACCGCTGTACGATCTGGTCGCGTACCTGGGCAAGCGGCGGCGGGGCGGCTTCTTCTATATCGGCAACCGAGATCATGGCGAATTTTTCATTCGGAACGATTTCGATCAGCTGCGCTTCTCCATCGCTTTCCATTTCGAAGGCTGCGGGGAGAATGCGTTCCATTTCAGCGATTGGTCTGTAACCCGGCGCTGCCGGGTTCTGCCCGTTGGCGAAAAGCAGCGGCGTGGTTTCGACTTTCAGTCCATTATTCTTGGCCATATCGGCAATGGTGGCGCCACCCGCAAATTCATCCTGGATTTCGGTCGTCAGATCGGAAAGCGCTTCCGCCTTTTTCTGCTCGGTCAATGTCTTTGCAATTTCCGCGCTGACCGATGCCAAAGAACGCGCCGCAACCTGATTGACGCGGTCGACTTTGACGACATACCAGCCAAGCCGGCCCCGTGCAGGGGCAGCTATCGCCCCTTGAGCCGCGGCGAAAACGGCATCGGCAACGGCCTTGGATGCGGTTTCGGTCAAGGCCTGACGGCTGATGCCGTCGCTGTTCGTGGCGCTGAGGCCAAGCGCACGCGCTACTGCCTCAAAAGACTGGCCACCGCTGATTTTGGCGACCGCTGCCTTGGCCGCTGCCTCGGTTGGGAAAACCAGCTGGCTGAGATCGCGCGTTTGGGTGGCTGCGTATTTTGCGGCATTCGCCTTGTAGTAATCCACGATTTCTTTCTGAGTTGCAGCGGCACGTTCGTCGACGATCGACGCATCGAAAAGGGCATAGCTGACCGCACGTTTTTCAGGGATCGTGAAACGCGCCGAATTGCTGCGGTAAAAGGCCTGCAATTGCACATCGGTCGGCGGCGTCGTCGGCAGGAAGGCTTGCGCCGGGATCAGCGCGACATCGCCAGCACGTTTTTCAAGCAGCAGCGAAGCATAAGGCATCACCAGACTGTTTGGCGCAGGCGCACCCTTGCTGGTCGTTGACACTATCTGCCGCGCATAGAACAAATCGGCCAATTCGTTCCTGAAACGCGCTTCGGTAAGATTTTGGGCCCGTAGAAAACCCTCAAAGGCCGCCTGGCTGAATTTGCCATCGACGCCATTGACGCTTGGGATGCGTCTGATTTCCGAATCGATAAGCCGTTTGCTCGACCCTATTCCGTATTTTTCGCCAAACTGGGCTAATGCACCCAAATCGATCATTCGGTTCAGTGCACTGTCGAAACCGCCGCTTTCGATATATTGCGCCATGCTCAGGGCAGGATTATTCTGTCTTTCACTCTTGAAACTTTGGTCGAGCGTATCTTGAAAATCGCCAAGTCCGATCTTTCTGTCGCCGACTTTTGCCACATGGCTGCCCCCAAGTCCGCCAAAGCTTCCCGATCCCGTGACATCGCCCAAGGCAAAGGCAAAACCTATCAGAACGACAAAGGCCAGGGCAAGTGCCGCCCCCCAGCGCGAGGCCAATAGTCTGCGAAAAAAACTGATCATGGCGAACCCATATAAGAAAAATGCCTTGCGCCTTTAGGCGGCATATAAAAAGGGATCAAGCGGTGAACGGGATTTGGCGATGGCACGGCCTTTTGCTAGCGCAATGGATAAGCCGATAACGATAAAGGAACGACAATGCGCAAATTGATTGCAGGAAACTGGAAAATGAATGGCATGCAAGCCGAGCTTGCCGAGGTGGAGGCCATTTTTGCGGCTGTCGGTAGCTTTCCTATGGTCGACACTGCCCTTTGTCTGCCCTCGACGCTGATCCACAGGGCGGCCGAGCGTTTTCCCGAAATGACAATCGGCGGACAGGATTGCCATCATGCCGCCTCGGGCGCGCACACCGGTTGCGTATCGGCAGCGATGCTTGCCGATGCCGGGGCAAGGCTGACGATAGTCGGGCATAGCGAACGTCGGGCGGCCCAGAAAGAGAGCGATGCCGACATATGCGGCAAGACGAAAGCGGCCAAGGCTGCAGGTCTTTCGGCGATCGTCTGTATCGGGGAAACCGAAGCCGAGCGGGATGCCGGGCAGGCGGAAGCCGTCGTGCTGGAACAACTAGCCGGATCATTGCCTCAAGATGCCAGCGGCGACTGGCTGTCGATCGCTTATGAACCCGTCTGGGCGATCGGCACGGGGCGCATACCGTCGATCGACGATGTGGAAGCGATGCACGGCGCGATACGCGGCGCCTTGCGGGTGCGCTTCGGGGATGCCGGTAACGATATCCGCATTCTCTACGGCGGATCGATGAACGGCGAAAATGCCGCAAGTCTGCTCGCCATTCCCAATGTGGATGGCGGACTGATCGGCGGCGCAAGCCTGAAGGCTGAAAAGTTTTTGCCGATCGTCGAGGCTGCCGCCGCGCTTGAACCACAGGCTGGCTTGGCCGATAATGTTTGAAAATAAGCGCTCTCCCCTTATATGGGCGTCATTCCGGCCGAAAGGCCTTTAGCTGTTCGGATAATATCATGGGTCTCTTTCACTTCCTGCTCGTCGTTTTTGCAATCGTTGCCGCTGCCTTGGTCGGCGTCATATTGATGCAGCGTTCGGAAGGCGGCGGGCTTGGTATGGGCGGTAGCCCGGCAGGATTGCTCTCGGCCCGCGGTGCCGGCGATTTCCTGACACGGACCACAGCGATATTGGCCACCTTATTCGTGATATTGGCGATTGCGCTGGCCTTTGTATCGGCAAAGCGCGGATCGCCGGGTGCATTGGACGAATCATTGCAGCGTACGGCACCCACGACGCAGCAAGCGCCAATCCAGACTGCGCCGGCAAAGGATGCCGCGGTTTCCACTGAGGACAAGGCTGCTCCTGCCAGCGAGGTTCCACTCGACAAATAAGGCGCAGGACTGAGCCTAAACGCCTTATCCCCAAATTTAATTTTATGCATTCGGATTCGCGCCCTTGCCGAATCCGCAAAACAGGTCTTAAGCCTTTCCTCCCATGGCGCGGTATATTTTCATCACCGGCGGCGTGGTCTCCTCGCTCGGCAAAGGTCTTATGGCAGCTTCTCTAGCTGCCTTGTTGCAGGCACGGGGCTACAAGGTTCGTATCCGGAAATTCGATCCCTATCTGAATGTCGATCCGGGCACGATGTCGCCCTATCAGCATGGCGAAGTCTATGTGACCGACGACGGGGCGGAGACCGATCTCGATCTTGGGCATTATGAGCGCTTCACCGGCGTTTCGGCGCGGCAATCGGATAATGTGACTTCGGGCCGCATCTACCGCGATATCATCGCCAAGGAACGGCACGGCGACTATCTGGGCGCTACCGTGCAGGTCATTCCGCACGTTACCAATGAGATCAAGGAATTTGCCCAAACCGATGTCGAGGGTCTCGACTTTGTCCTGTGTGAGATCGGCGGCACCGTGGGCGATATCGAATCGCTGCCCTTCATCGAGGCCATCCGCCAGATGCGGAACGATCTGGGTCGCGACCAGACGGTTTTCATTCATGTAACGCTTGTGCCCTATATCGCTGCGGCTGGCGAGTTGAAGACCAAGCCGACACAGCACAGCGTCAAGGAACTCACTGCGCTTGGCGTACAGCCCGATATCCTGCTCTGCCGTTGCGAACAGCCGCTACCCGAAGGCGAGCGCGCCAAAATCGCGGCCTTCTGCAACGTACGCAAAGAGGCGGTCATTCCCGCGCTGGATGCGAAATCCATCTACGCCGTGCCGCTGCAATATCACGCCGAAGGACTCGATTACGAAGTGCTGCGCGCTCTCGGAATTACGCCGGGTGTCGCCCCCGATCTGCGTCGCTGGGAAGACATTCTCGACCGCCAGCAAAATCCCGAGGGTGAAGTGACCATCGGTGTGGTCGGCAAATATGTGGGGCTAGCCGATGCCTATAAGTCGCTGAACGAGGCGCTGGCGCATGGCGGTTTTGCCAATCGCGTCAAGGTCAACATCAAATGGATCGATGCCGAACTGTTCTCGAAAGACGAAAGCGACGTTGCCGCTGCCCTGGAGCCTATGCACGCGATTCTCGTTCCCGGCGGATTCGGCGAACGTGGGTCGGAGGGGAAGATTGCCGCGGTGCGTTTTGCCCGCGAACGCAGGGTACCCTTTTTCGGCATCTGTCTCGGAATGCAGATGGCCTGTATAGAAGGGGCGCGCAACACGGCAGGAATCGACGCCGCTTCGTCGACCGAATTCGGCAAGACCGAGGAACCGGTCGTTGGTATCATTACCGAATGGATGACCGACGAAGGCCTGCAGAAGCGCGAGGCCGGCGGCGATTTGGGCGGAACGATGCGGCTTGGCGCTTATGAAGCAAAGCTTGCCGGCAACAGCCATGTGGCCGGGATTTATGGAACCGCTGCCATTTCCGAACGGCACCGGCATCGTTATGAAGTCAATGGCGCCTATAAAGACCCGCTGGAAAAGGGCGGGCTGATCTTTTCCGGCATGTCGCCCGACGGACTGCTGCCCGAGATTGTCGAGCGCCCCGACCACCCCTGGTTTATCGGGGTACAATTTCATCCCGAGCTAAAGAGCAAACCCTTCGATCCGCATCCGCTGTTTGCAAGCTTTATCGGGGCTGCAGTAGAGCAGAGCCGATTGGTTTGAGATTAAAACGTACATGATTGAAATCTAACCGTAGCCCTGAGTAGCCCTGAAGCCGAAGGCAGAAGGGCGTATCGAAGGG
>JBOFLS010000208.1:0-6767 GCA_051657985.1 Sphingorhabdus sp.
AAGGGGCCACGCTCATACAATCCAAAGATAACAACCCCGATTGTTCGCCAACCCGTCTTTCGGATTGTTCTGTTCGCGATGTTAATGGAGTAGAGCTGTATTTCAGTCCTTATGACGGGTTGAACATGAAAACTATTACTGTTTCGCCAAGTTATAACGGCTCTATCAAGGCGCTGAATATTGGTACGGCCAGATCGAAAAAAGATGTGATGGCTGTTATGCATAAATATTGGCGTTTTGATCGCAACCAGAAATTCTGGTGTGAACATTATCAAACCTATAATGAAGTAAAGAGCGAAGACCTAATCTGCGTGGCGCATATTGGCAGCGGTAAAGATCAGGACAAGTCAAGCATCATATTGACATTCAACAATAAGGACCGGCTAATCAGTGCATCGGTCCGGGCATCTGATTATATTGATTAAGGCACCGCATCGGCCTGGGAGGGAAGCAATTCATATCCACAGAAAATTCCTACACTTGGCTCTGATCCCATTGGCAGCCATCATAGCGTCGTCCTTCGCCAGCCCGGTTCAGGCTAAGACAGCCATGAAAAATGGGAAGCTGTTTGAGCGTTTAGCAGCGGACTTCTCTCGCTTTCCCTTTGATATGAAAGAGGAAGATGCAAGCAAGTTAAAGCAAAAAGGGATAATCTATAGCGAGGATGAAGGCGGTAGTGGAACGCTGATCGATGAAAATGGCGTAGAGCATTATTTTTACGAAGGGCTTTTTGCAAAAGCCATCAAACCAAAAGCCGGCCAACCCATCAAGGCGGCAGGCATTGGCACCTCACGCAAGCAAAAGGACGTGCTGGCTGCTTTCAAAAAATATTCCGGCGGCAAGAAAATGGAATGTTTCTATGCAACCGATGAGCCGCATGCTTTTTCATCAGACAACCCTAAAAAACGGCCCCATGCAAAATCATGCCATTTTCTGTTTGACCGGAAATCCGACGAAAGTTTTGATCTGGAATTTGATGATAAAGGTGTCTTGAAAGAAATCCGTTTGCAAGCCTGGAATCCCTTTTAAGAAACCATGCCATGATCCGTGCGATATCCCTTTTATCATGTGCAGTCAGCCTGTTCCTGTCGGCACCATCGCAAGCCAAATATAATGATGCCAAAACGGCGTTTGACATCGCGGACAAGGCGTTAACTTCAGTGCCCCTTGGCGCCACGCAACCACCCAAAGGGGCCAAGCCCTGGGATGATGAGCCCAATACATGCCGGGAAAGCAATTTTGTCTTTTGCATCTATAATGATGCCCGCGATCAGACCGATTATGCCTTTATGAAAGGGGTGATGTATAAGAAGTCGCAAGGTATTTATACGCTTGATGCCTACAACACGCCTGAGGGCAGCTATCCTCCCATTGCAGTTCCCCTATCCACATTCAACCTGGGTAAAAAACGCGATATGGACGAAGTGCGTACACATATGAGCCGGTTTCTAGGTGGCCCGATGGCCTGTTCGGCCGAAGGCTATTTCCGTCCGTACAGCCCCTATGGCTGCGGCATTGGATTGGGCGATGGCGTCCTTGCCTTTAACTTTGATGTCAATAAAAGGCTGATCGAAATTCATATACAAAATTATGAGGATGGGCCTTAAGCGCTTCATATCAACCAAGGCATTTCCATGATCATCGCAATTGACGGCCCAACCGCTTCTGGCAAAGGCACAGTCTCCAAGGCATTGGCCGCCCATTTCAATCTTCCGCTTCTCGATACCGGCCTGCTCTATCGCGCGGTGGGGCAGCAGGTGGCGCTGAATGGCGGCGACGCTGGGAACCCCCAAGATGCGCTGGCGGCTTGTGCTTTTCTCGATAGCCTGCTTGACGATCCTGTCTTGCGCAACGAAGAAGTCGGCGGGCTCGCCAGCCGGGTTTCGGTGCATCCGGAGGTTCGCGCGGCGCTGAAAGCCCGGCAGGTCGATTTCGCCAACCAGCCCGGCGGTGCCGTACTTGACGGGCGCGATATCGGGACGGTGATTGCGCCCCATGCGGACGCGAAACTGTTCATCACTGCTTCTGCCCAAGTTCGCGCGCGGCGACGTTATGAAGAGATGCTCTCTCGCGGTTTGGATATCGATTTCGAGAATATCCTGGCTGATATCCGCCTGCGGGATGACCGGGATACCAATCGGGCAGATGCTCCATTGAAACCCGCAGAAGACGCCATCTTGCTTGATACCGGCAATTTGACTATAGGCGCAGCCGTTCAAGCCGCGATTGCCGCTGTGGAGGCCTGCCTCCAACAGGGTTGAGCGGCGGGTGCGTTATCGTTTTCGACGCACGTCATGCTGAACTTGTTTCAGCATCCATTCCGCCTAACAGGCCAAAGGTCGAGACGGAGAAATGGACCCTGAAACAAGTTCAGGGTGACGCGGTTGTTATTGATAACCCTCTTAAAAAGAACGCTTTATTGGCATGGGGCCAATAGGGCATTTCTGGTCAAAGACCATCGGAACCAACCGATTGGCCGGATAAAGCGTAAGTAAGGAACACATCAACCATGGCAACTTCGCCAAACCCTACCCGCAACGATTTCGAAGCGTTGCTCAACGAATCACTTGGTGGTGCAGAAGGCGGCTTTGAAGGCCGCGTCGTAAAGGGCACCGTCACCGCAATCGAAAACGACTTCGCGATGATCGATGTCGGCCTCAAGAGCGAAGGCCGCGTGGCGCTGCGCGAATTTTCCATGCCCGGCCAGAAAGCCGACATCAATGTCGGCGATGAAGTCGAGGTCTATGTCGACCGCGTCGAAAATATGAACGGTGAAGCCGTGCTGTCGCGCGACCGCGCGCGCCGCGAAGCCGCATGGGACAAGCTGGAAGGCGAATTCAGCGCTGGCAACCGCGTCGATGGGGTAATCTTTGGTCGCGTCAAGGGCGGCTTCACCGTCGATCTTGGCGGTGCTGTCGCGTTCCTGCCCGGTTCGCAGGTTGACGTCCGCCCCGTGCGTGATGTCGGCCCGCTGATGGATATCGCCCAGCCCTTCCAGATCCTGAAGATGGACCGCCGCCGTGGCAATATCGTCGTTTCGCGCCGTGCGATCCTCGAAGAGACCCGCGCCGAGCAGCGTTCGGGCTTGATCATGAACCTGGCTGAAGGCCAGATCATCGAAGGTGTCGTCAAGAATATCACCGATTATGGTGCCTTCGTCGATCTGGGTGGTATCGATGGCCTGCTGCACGTTACCGACATCAGCTACAAACGGATCAACCATCCTTCGGAAATGATCAATATCGGCGATACGGTGAAGGTTCAGATCGTTCGTATCAACAAGGATACGCAGCGCATCAGCCTTGGCATGAAGCAGCTTGAGAATGATCCCTGGGAAAGCGCGATCGCAAAATACCCGGTGGGCGCACGGCTTTCGGGTGCCGTTACCAATATTACCGAATATGGTGCCTTCATCGAACTCGAACCCGGTATCGAAGGCCTGGTCCATGTCTCTGAAATGTCCTGGACCAAGAAGAATGTCCATCCCGGCAAGATCGTTTCGACCAGCCAGGAAGTCGATGTCATCGTGCTCGACGTGGATATGGATAAGCGGCGCATCTCGCTTGGTATCAAGCAGGCGCAGAACAATCCTTGGGATGCCTTTGCTCAAAAGCATCCCGTCGGCTCGACCGTTGAAGGCGAAGTCAAGAATGCAACCGAATTCGGTCTGTTTATCGGTCTCGATGGCGATGTCGACGGCATGGTCCATATGTCCGATATCGCTTGGGGGATTTCGGGCGAAGATGCACTGCACCTTCATCGCAAAGGTGAAACGGTCAAGGCGATCGTCCTTGATATCGACGCTGAAAAGGAACGCATCTCACTCGGCATCAAGCAGCTTGAAAAGGGCGCGCCTGCCGCGGGCGGCGTGGCTTCGACAGGCGGTTTGAAGAAGGGAGCGACCATTACGGTCACCGTTCTCGAAGTTCGCGATGGCGGGCTTGAAGTACAGGCGGGTGAAGACGGTGCAACCGGTTTCATCAAGCGCGCCGATCTTGGCCGCGATCGCGACGAACAGCGCCCCGACCGTTTCCAGGTCGGTCAGAAGTTCGATGCGCTGATTACCGGGTTCGATCGTTCGAAAAAGCCGAATTTCTCGATCAAGGCGCTGCAGCTTGCCGAGGAAAAGCAGGCCGTCGAGCAATATGGTTCGTCCGACTCGGGCGCATCGCTGGGCGATATTCTTGGCGAAGCCTTGAAGAGCGCAAAGAAGTAAATCCCGTTTCAGGGCATAAAAAGGGTCGTTCCATCATGGAACGACCCTTTTTTTATGGAGTTTAGCCCCCGCAATCGATTTTACAAATCTTGAGAATGACGTTGAAACAGCTTATCTTTTCTGACAGTATTTCAGAATAGAGGGTGATATCACCGACTCCCCGGTGATGATTTTATCTGGAGGCGAGAGCCATGATCCGATCCGAACTGGTGAAGAAGCTAGAGGCAGAAAATCCTGGAATGACCGGGGAAGAAATCGAACGGATCATCGATCTGTTCTTCAACCAGATCATTCAACGCCTGTCAGAAGGTGGCCGTGTCGAAATTCGTGGTTTCGGCGCATTCTCGACCCGGAGTCGCAATCCTCGTAAGGGCCGCAATCCGCGGACTGGCGATTCGGTCGATGTTCCAGCAAAGCGCGTACCTTATTTCAAACCGGGCAAGGAAATCCGTGAACGTTTGAACAAATAAAATCGGCCATTAGCTTTTCAGACGATAGCCTGTTTTAAACATCCAAAAGATAATAGTAAGACACGTTGCCAGGAAAAGCGCAATGGCCGCGATGCTTATCCCTATGGCCACATCGCCTTTGCCAAAAAATGTCCAGCGGAAGCCACTGATCAGGTAGATCATCGGGTTGAACAGGGTCAATTTTTGCCAAAGCGGCGGTAGCATGTCGATTGCGTAAAAGGCGCCGCCCAAGAAAGTAAGAGGGTAAACCAGCAAAAACGGTATCACTTGCAACTGCTCGAAACTTTTAGCCCAGATGCCAATGATAAATCCGAACAGACAAAATGTTATAACAATCAGCAGCATGAAGACGATCATCAACAGGGGATGAGCAATCTGCACATCGACAAAAAGATTTGCAGTCGCCAATATGATGCAACCGATTAGGATCGATTTCGTTGCGGCAGCGCCTACATAGGCTATGACCATTTCGAACGGCGACATTGGCGCTGAGAGCATTTCGTAAATCGTTCCTGTCCATTTCGGCAGATAAATCCCAAAAGAAGCGTTATTGATGCTTTCGGTAAACATCGTCAGCATCATCAGACCCGGCACGATAAAGGCGCCATAGGGGATACCATCGATTTCGGTCATTCGACTGCCGATCGCCGATCCGAATACTATAAAATAAAGACAGGTCATGACGACCGGCAACATAAGGCTGGTCCAAACCGTGCGTCCAAAACGCGCCATTTCGAAGCGGTACAGAGACCAGATGCCACGGGGGTTGCCGATCATGCGCGATCCTCTCCACGGCTAACAAGGCCGACAAAAATATCTTCAAGTGAACTCTGCCGCGTATTCAAATCTTTGAACTGGAGACCCAGATCGCTCATTTGCCGGAGCAGCGACGGCACGCCTGTAGTCTCGGCCTGCGTATTGAACTCGTAGACCAGTTTGTGCCCGTCCGCTTCAAGCTTCAGAGGCCATTTGTTCAAACCGTCGGGGATGGCTGTCAGTGGCTCAGACAAATTAAGGGTCAACGTCTTATGCCCCATCTTCTGCATAAGCACTGACTTTTCTTCGACGATTATCAGCCTGCCTTCTGTGATCACGCCTATGCGATCCGCCATATCTTCGGCCTCTTCGATATAATGTGTTGTCAGGATGACGGTGACACCGCGGTCGCGCAACCGACGTACCATAGCCCACATATCACGACGCAGTTCGACATCGACGCCTGCGGTCGGTTCGTCCAGAAACAGCAATTCGGGCTCGTGGCTAAGCGCTTTGGCAATCATCACCCGACGCTTCATGCCGCCCGACAATTCGGCGATTGTCGAATTTCGTTTATCCCATAGCGACAGATCGCGCAGCAGTTGTTCGATAAAAACGGGATCCGGTCTTTTTCCGAAAAGCCCGCGACTGAAATTTACCGTTGCGATTACTTTTTCAAAAGCGTCCGTATGCAGTTCCTGAGGCACAAGACCTATCATCTGACGAACAGCCCGAAAATCTCGAACAACATCCAAACCGGCAACACATAGCGAACCTTGCCCTGGCTTTACGATACCGCATATGATGTTGATCAATGTGGTTTTTCCTGCCCCATTTGGACCAAGCAGCCCAAAAATCTCACCTTTGGCGATTTTCAGATTGATTTCGGAAAGGGCCTGATGACCACCGGCATATGTCTTGGAGAGATTTGAAATTTCAAGAATCGGCTGTACCATGACTGGTTGTACCTGAGTTTAGCGCGCAGCATAAGGCTCGACTTGGTTCGGTTCATCGCCTTTTGCAACTAGGGTCCGGACCTTAGCCGTTCGCTGACAAGCTAGCCCGCAGGGCATCCCGGCATCAAAGATTGTTTTATCAAGTGACGTACAGGCCATTGACCTTCGGCGACACATCGTCTTTGATAAAAAACGGGATGCGGACGTGGCGAAATCGGTAGACGCAACAGACTTAAAATCTGTCGCCCTTTGGGCATGCGGGTTCAAGTCCCGCCGTCCGCACCATAGTATATACTGATATCGCGAATCGACGGTTGCCCTGCCGTTAGAGCAAGCTTAGGCAGTTGCAATGCGCCGGCTTTTACCGAT
>JBOFLS010000209.1:0-22135 GCA_051657985.1 Sphingorhabdus sp.
ATGGCGCCCTCCTGCGTTGCGGTCTCAGCGTCCTCCGGTCGTCAGCGCTTCGCTCTCTTTCGATCCTTCAGCCCATAGCGCAATCCCCGCAAAATCGGCAATACGCGTCATCATCCGGATGAATTCCACCTCGCTGGCATCATGCGGGGTTCCGTCGGGTTCGAAGATGTCGTGAAACCATGCTTCCTTTGGAAAATCTTCCAGATCGCTGATCCAGTTGTCCCAGGGCAGGTGCGTTTGCGTCTTGCCGCGGACCAGCCCCCAGCAAATGGCACCCACAGCATGCCGCTGAGCGATCGGCAGGATCGCCTCGAAGGTACTGCCCGCCGGGCGTGCCATGAATTCGGTGCAGACGATCGGGCGCCCCCAAGCCTTGAGCCATTCGATCCGCTGTTCGAAATCGGCCGAGGTGCCGTAATTGTGAAAGGATATGATATCCGATGCTTCTAACTGGAAACGCTGCAATGGCGTCAGTCTGGCAGCATCGGACCAGTCGCCGAGCCATACGCCGCTGGTAAGCGGTTGCGACGGCTTTTCTTCGCGTGCCCAGGCAAAAGCACGCTCGATCAGGGGCAGCACCAGGGCGGCCTTATCGTCCAGTTTCCGCACATTCCAATTGGCGACATCGGGACCGTTATCGGGCTCGTTCCAAATATCCCAGGCGACCACGCGATCGTCATTCGCGTACCGGCGGATCACCTCACGAACATAGGTCTCCAGTCGCGCATGCTGGCTCCGATCGGTGAGCGCGGCGATGCCGGGCGACTGCACCCAGCCGGAATTATGGACATTATCGAGCGGGGCGCGCTGCGGACCGAGACGCGGTTCGGGGTCCCAGCAGGAATCGAACAGCACCAGCATCGTGCCGATACCCCGCGCCGAGGCCAGCTCTAGAAACCGATCGATACGCCGGGCAAAACCCTCACTGTCCGCGGCCCAGAGTAGATCGTGCAAATAGACGCGAACGCTGTTCATCCCAACCGATTTGGCGAGCGCCAGCTCGGTATCGATCGTCGTGGGATCGAACGTCTCGGCCTGCCACATCTCAAGCTGATTGATCGCGGTCGAAGGGGTGAAATTGCACCCCACCATCCAAGCCCGTCCGGCATGCCACGCCCACGCCTCAGCCTTTTCCCATTTGCCAATCACCAGTCCGTTCCCCCGTTTTTCATCTGCCACCCACTATGCGAATCGTTGTAAACCGGGGCTGAATGACGCGCAATCGACGAAAATGCGTATTGCGACGAACCGTGAATGCGAGCCAATTCATTGGAAGCAACTCGAAAGGCATAAACTTGCACCGCCGCCTTCCCCCTGCTAGCCGCGCGGCCAGTTTTTTTGCAAAGGTCTCCCATGAAAGATTCGGTAAAAAAGGTCGTGCTCGCCTATTCGGGTGGTCTCGATACCAGTGTCATCCTCAAATGGCTGCAAGTCGAATATCGTTGCGAGGTGGTGACCTTCACCGCCGATCTCGGCCAGGGTGAGGAACTGGAACCGGCGCGCGCCAAGGCAGTGCTTATGGGCATACCCGAACACCATATTTATATCGATGACCTGCGCGAGGAATTCGTCCGCGATTTCGTCTTCCCGATGATGCGCGCCAATGCGCGTTATGAGGGCGACTATCTGCTCGGCACTTCGATTGCGCGACCGTTGATCTCGAAACGGCTGATCGAAATTGCAGCCGAAACCGGTGCCGATGCGATCGCGCATGGGGCGACCGGCAAGGGTAACGATCAGGTGCGGTTCGAACTGTCGGCCTATGCACTCAATCCCGACATCAAGGTGATTGCCCCCTGGCGCGAATGGGATCTGACCAGCCGCACCCGCCTGATCGAATGGGCCGAGGCGCACCAGATTCCGGTGCCCAAGGACAAGCGCGGTGAAAGCCCGTTTTCGACCGACGCAAACCTGTTGCACACCTCTTCCGAAGGCAAATGCCTGGAGGATCCATGGGAGGAAACCCCCGACTATGTCTATTCGCGCACAGTCAATCCGGAGGATGCGCCCGACGCTCCTGAATATATCACTATCGATTTCGAAAAGGGCGATGGCGTTGCCTTGAACGGGCAGGCGATGTCGCCCGCTGCCTTGCTCGCCGCGCTCAACGATCGGGGCCGCACGCATGGCATCGGGCGGCTCGATCTGGTTGAGAACCGTTTCGTCGGCATGAAGTCGCGCGGCATGTACGAAACGCCGGGCGGCGAAATCTATGCTCGCGCGCATCGCGGCATCGAAAGCATCACGCTTGATCGAGGTGCGGCGCATCTCAAGGATGAACTGATGCCCAAATATGCCGAGCTGATCTATAACGGCTTTTGGTTCAGCCCCGAACGCGAGATGCTGCAGGCGGCGATCGATCATAGCCAACGCCATGTTTCGGGCACAGTACGGGTGAAACTCTACAAGGGCCAGGCCAGCGTCGTCGGGCGCAAGTCGCCGAACAGCCTTTACAGCGAAAAGGTCGTGACCTTCGAGGATGATGCCGGGGCCTATGACCAGAAGGATGCGGCGGGCTTTATCAAGCTGAATGCGCTTCGTTTGCGGTTGCTCGCGCAGAAGCGGAAGGGCTGATCGAACCAAGCATGGACTGGCCCCTTTTCAACATCTGCCTGCTGACACTGGTGATCCACCTGATCGGCGCGCTTGCTTATGCGGCGCGCATTGCCGGCGTGCGAACCTCGAAGATCGCGCTCAGCTTTGCCCTGTTCAATGTGCTGGTGCTGGTCTCGCGGACGTCGAACAGTTTCCTGGGCCCCTTCCTTGCCAAGCGGATCGAGAATGCGATTGCCAATGGGACGGGCGATGGCCTGTTGATGGATTTGCGGATCATTCTGCTGGCGGCAACCTTGGCTACCGTACTCGGCGCGATCGCGGTGCCGACCGTACAGCGCTGGTTCACCGCCGCAATCGATGAGTTCCAGCACCACCGCTCGGTCGCCAAACTCGCCTGGAGCGCGCTGACGCCCAAGGGCATGAAGGTCGTATGGCGTGCGGTGAAACTGCCGAGCAGCCAGCATCTCAAGCTCTGGACCAAGCCAGCGGCGGTATCCTGGCGCGTGATCGCGATGAATGTGGTGGCCCAAGCCCTGCTTACCGTGGGCGTTATCGCCTCGCTCTATGCGGGCTACCTCCACCCCGAATTCCGCGTTACCGCCTCGCAATTGTCGGCTGTGATTAACGGCCTTGCGACGATCCTGCTGTTCGTGCTGATCGACCCGCAATTGTCGGTGATGACCGATGACGTTGTCGAAGGAAAGATCAGCCAACCCGAATATCGGCGTACCATCGTCTGGCTGTCGATGAGCCGCATTGCCGGTACTCTGCTCGCGCAGATACTGCTTGTGCCTTCGGCGGCCTTGATCGTCTGGGTGGCGGTGCGTGTTTAAAACACTTGGTGCATTGGGGGTTGTGGGAATTCAAAATAAAATGAGTCTAATTACAATATCTTCGTCATTCCCGCGAAAGCGGAAATGACGAGCGTTGTTTTGAAAGTTACGGGAGGGAAATTCCCACAGTCCCTAGAGTATGTCCGTTTTAGATTGAACCATCAAATCCGTTCGTATGAAAACCGCTCTGATGTGATCTTTTGCGTTCTGATTGGCACGATATATGACCAGAGCCAGTGACTATAGAATTGATTTTACACAATATAAATGCAGAAGCAAATATCCAAAAATAGGGATTACCCCTAATTACAGCATATATTTCATCTTTACCGTCTGTGCGCTTCCCTCGTTCAGGGAAAAGGCGGCGGCGGTGAATTTGGGCGGGCCGAAGCTGATCTTCGGGTTACGCGAAAAACCGAAGCCTTCTTTGGGGATGGCAAGGGCCGTATCAAGCTTGCCATTGCCGTTTTCATCGTGAATTACCGATAGGGCATAGGTGCCCGGAGCAACCCCTGAGAAGCCCACATGCCCCGCCGACGCCGCTCGCACATTGCGCTTGATCGCATACGGGTCTTTTGAACAATCGGGAAAGGCCTTCGAATTGGCGGTTAGGCAAATGAGCACGCTGCCCTTGGCATTGCGCAGGCCTGCAACCGATACGTCAAGCGTGGGCTCGACTGCGGCCTGGCTGACGCCCGCTACGGTCAAAGCTGCCAAGCCCAAGATCGGTGCCGCAAACATGGTCCCAAAAACGGAAGTAAAGCCCATAATTTCCTCGATATGCGTCGTGATGCCGTTGGTGATGCGTTGCTGTTATCAGCCAATTTCCTAATTTGCCGTTAACCAGCCAGCGCGGAAACATTTCCCACCCCATATGGTTGGTGATGCCCATCAGCGTCATGATCGCCAGTACGCAAGCCAGCGCGCCTATATGGATGGGGATGAAAAACACAAGCGCCGGGATCACAATCGCGCCGGTCAGTGCCTCCCACGGGTGGAACGACATGGCTGCCCATGCCGTCGGCGGGCGGCTCTCATGATGCACGGCATGGGCAAGCTTGAACCAGTAAGGACGGTGCATCAATCGGTGCGTCCAGTAAAACCAGCTGTCATGCGCCACCAGATAGAGGAGCACCGATAGCGGCAAATACCAGAGCGGATAGTCGCCAACGGCTTCGTAAATTTGCGTCCAGCCGCGATTTTCCCAACCCCAGGCAACGATCCCGGCCGGTATGCCGTAAATCGCCGCAGACAGTAGCGACCAATAGATTTCAAGTCGCATCTGCGGGCCGAGCTTTGCGTAAAGCCCAGGCCTCGTCCGCTGCGTCAACCAGGCAAAAAAGCCGCTGGTCGCCAGATAGCGGACGCCGACAATCAGCGTCATGGCAAGCGCGGAATAGATAATTGCGGTCATGATTGGCGCTGTGACAGTTTTTTTCCGATTGCCATAGCCAATTTGGCAAAAGCCTCATTAGCCGGATCGCGTGGCGCATAGCCATTGAGGGGCAGGCGGCGTTCCGCCATCTTTTCCACTATGCTTGCCATTGGAATAAGCGGCCAGCGCGGCTCGGCCTCGATCGCCGCCTTGTGCAGCGAACGGCGGCGATCGACCATCGAGAATACCGGCAGTAGCGGTGCATGCCTCTTATGCTGCTTTTTCAGATAGTCTACGACTTCGTCAAAGGCACGGCGCGAGAGAAGCGAGGGAATCAGCGGCACGACGATTACGTCAGCGGCACGCACGATCTGTTCGCTGGTTTCGGTAAGTCCTGGCGGGCAATCGAGTACGATGCGGTCGTAACGGCTTGAAAGCGATTCGATAAGCTTGGCCAGCCGCCTTTTCTTGCCGATCGCGGTGAACAGCCCGTCCAGCCCGCGCAGCGACGTATCGGCGGGCAGCAGGTCCAGACCGTGCACGGCGGTTTTCCGGATCAGTTTTTCCGGCTGCATCTCGCGTTCGAACACGGCTTGCGCCCTTGGCTTTTCACTGTCTTCCCGACCGAGGATGTAACTAGCCGCCGATTGGGGATCGAGATCCCACAACAATGTCTTGCGCTTTGCGGTGCCGGCCTTTTCCGCGGCCAGATTGACGGCCATCGTCGTCTTTCCAACGCCACCTTTCAAGCTGTAAACGGCAATGACTTTGGCTTGTGCAGACATGGTCCGATGCTGTTGGCAGATGCCCTGAATGTCAATGCCACAATGCTGTTCGAATTCGTTATATCTTAACATTACCAGGATAGTTTACAAACCGCGTAATAGGGATAGATTTACGTCATGCTGAGCCTCGGCAATTACGACAGGGTGGTGTCGCATATCTACGAAGCCGCATTGGTTCCAAACCATTGGGACATTGCGCTGACCACGCTCATCGATTTTTTTGCGCCTCCCGAATGGCATGTCGCTTTCGTCGTTTGGGAAAGACTGGAACCCGCCATGGGCCGTTTCATAGGTTCCACAGGCGTGCATCCGCTGGCGCAGGAAGCTTATCTGCAACATTTCAGTGGGCGGCACGAATGGTCTATACGCGGTCATCACCTGCCGTTGGGCAAGGTGGTGCTCAGCGATGAACTGATAGAAAGACAGGCCTTTAAAGAAAGCCGGTTCTACAAAAATTTTCTGGGTCCATGGGGATATGAACTAGCGTTGCTCGGCATGCTGGATCGGCAAGGCAACGACCATATGGGCATCGTCTGCCCAGGTCCGCCCGATTGCGATCCGGGCGAATTGCGCAAGGCGATCATGATGCTCACGCCGCATATTCAACGTGCCGCGCGGATCAGCCGCCGTATCGGCGAAGCCGACATGCGTGCCGCGACCGCATATGATGTTCTCGATAGTTCGCCATATAGCGTGATAGCCCTTGGGCCGGATCTCAAGCTACTGATGGCGAACAGCATAGGGCAAAGACTGCTTGATCGCGGCGGCGGGGTGTCGATAAGGCATGGCAGGCTCAAATTCGATGATCCGGTAATTGCCCGGCAACTTGCCGAGATGGCAACCGGCCGCAGCAAAGAGCCCTCGATCGCCTTCACCGCTGCGGCAACAGACGGGAAGGAATTGCTGATGACGGCCATTGCAGTTTCACCAGAGCATGGTGGAAATTTTGCGAACAGGGCAAACGGTACCGCGTTAATGCTTGTCGGCGGACAGCGCATCGGTATTTCCGACGATATGATCAAGACACTGCAAAGCTGTTTCAATCTAACAGCCGCAGAGGCCCGCCTTGCAGCTTTTCTGATCCAGGGATCGGGCGTGCGGGGCTATGCCGAGGATCGTGGTGTTTCGCTCGAAGCGGGCAAATATCTGCTCAAGGGCATTTATGCAAAAACCAGCATTTCGAACCAAACCGAGCTTGTCGCGATGCTGCGTGAAGCGCCGCTTGGCTGGAACAGCACTTTCCATGCCCTCACCTCGCCAAAATCCTAGACCCTATTTAACTGAAATAGGGTCTAGAAACCCAAAATTGCGAAAAGATTGCATTGCTACCCGAATGGGTAGTGCACAGACGTTGCATTCAGCCGATAGCGAACGGCATATCCTGACCGATTTTCATGCGACCCGGGGATCGGACAGGGGGAATAAGGCAGGCTGGAGCTTTCTCCAGCCTGTCTGATTTTCAAAACCATATGCGGCAACAGAAATCCCCTTTTGCTTATGCGGAAGGGGTCGGGGGGAGGACCGAAAGGGCAGCACCTCCCTCCAAATCTCACGCTCTAAGGCTCTTTCCAAGTGACGCTTCCCCGATAACGGCCGGGGACGGCCTGTCCATTGATATCCGTAGCAGGGGTGAAACGCGCACGTTTGACAAAGGCATTGCATGTCGCCTTGTCCAGCGACTCATTACCTGCAGAAGCGGTAATGGTGCAATTTTGTGCCCGACCGTTCGTATCGATGACCAGTTCGAAACGCGTGGTTCCTTCGGCACGCACATTGCGGGGATAATCGGCGGGAGTTATTATCGAAGATGGGTTTTTGAGCGATGAGGCAAGCAGCAGAGGAAGGCTTGCCGTACCGCCTTCGCAACTACCCCTGCCGCCGCTTTGCAGACGGACCACCGCGGGGGATTTGCAAGCGATAATATTGATGACCTGCAGAGGCTGATAGCTGCCTGGCACGTCGCTGCGTGCGGCAACATTATGGCTTTGCCATCCAATATCGCGGGCACAGCCCCCCGTTTGTGTCGTTTCCGCACAGATGGCAACCGAAAGCGTTTCGTTGCAGCTGTTGACCAAATGGAAGGCATCGTTTCCTTCACGCCGATAAGTGATGCACAAATCGGCTGTCAGATCGGTCGCGGGAATGGCAACGGGCGTCTGCGCCGAAACCGGAGGTGCAACCTGGCCGGCAAGCGCAAGCGCCAGACCCAGGGCAGAAGGATAGCGGCATAATTTCATCGTTGCGGTGATAAATCGCCTCCTGCCTATTGTCCATGGCATGCTGTTTTTCCGCCGATCTTCACAAATTTCTTGGCGATTAGGGGTTGTGCACTGCGGAAAGCCTCCGCTAGGGCGCTTAACATGGCATCTGCCGTTCCCGAACATATCAAATGCGATCTTGCCATAGTCGGCGGCGGCCTTGCGGGCGGCTTGATCGCGCTTGCCGTCGCGAAATCGCGGCCCGAATTGAAAATCGTACTGGTCGAACAGGAAAACCATTTCGGCGGCAATCATATCTGGAGTTTTTTCGCCAGCGACATTGCGCCCGAACATCGCTGGCTGACAGCACCGCTCGTTACCTATGGCTGGTCGGGCTACGACGTCCATTTCCCAGACCACAGCCGCAGCCTCGATAACATCTATTATTCGATCGAATCCGAACGACTCGATTGGCTGCTACGACAGAACCTGCCGGCATCCGCACTGATGGCCGGGCGCAAGGTAAAGGCCGTCTCGCCCCGCCTCGTGGTACTTGACGGTGCGCAGCGGATCAATGCGTGCGGCGTGATCGACGCGCGCGGGGTTGCCGATTATCACCATCTCGATTGTGGTTGGCAGAAGTTCACCGGCCAGCTGATGCAGCTTTCGGAACCGCACAATCTGACGCGCCCTATCGTCATGGATGCGACCGTCGATCAGCATGACGGCTATCGCTTCGTCTACGTCCTGCCCTTCGGGATGGACAAGGTTTTCGTCGAGGACACCTATTATAGCGACCGGCCCGAAATG
Source organism: Sphingorhabdus sp. (assembly GCA_051657985.1). Classification (GTDB taxonomy): domain Bacteria; phylum Pseudomonadota; class Alphaproteobacteria; order Sphingomonadales; family Sphingomonadaceae; genus Sphingorhabdus_B. The sequence continues at coordinate 8,558 of JBOFLS010000209.1, forward strand.
GACCCGCGCATCCACCGCCAGCGGCTGGCCGCCTATGCCGATGGCAAGGGCTGGAAGGTCGAACGCGTGGTGCGTGAGGAAACCGGCGTGCTACCGGTGGTGATGGGTGGCGATCTGGAAAATTACTGGGCGAGTGGCAGCGGACGGACGGCGAAGGCCGGCGCGCGCGGGGCCTTTTTCCACCCGATAACCAGCTATTCGCTGCCCGATGCCGTGCGGTTGGCAACATTTGTTTCCGAATTGCCTGACTTCGATGGCGATCGGCTCAACATGTTACTGCGCCAGCGTGCGGAAGAGCATTGGAAGAATGGCAAATATTACCGCATGCTCAACCGCATGCTTTTCCGCGCCTCGCATCATAACGAACGCTACAGGATATTCGAACGTTTCTACAGGCTTAAGCCCGGATTGATCGAACGCTTCTATGCTGGCCAAAGCACCGGTGCCGACAAGGCACGCATCCTTTCGGGCAAACCACCCGTTCCTATCGGGCGGGCGTTAAAGGCGATCCGACCGCGCAAGAAGGTTAGAGTTAAGTAATCTAGAAGCTTTTGGAAAAGTTAGATTGAGCAAAAGATTGCACAAACCTATTTCGTCACCCCCGCGAAGGCGGGGGTCCATCACCGGAACTGTAAATTTAAATTTCAGGTGATGGATTCCCGCCTGCGCGGGAATGACGAATATTTGTAAGATGTTCTTATTCCAGGTGATCAGACCGAAATGACAAAATCCACAGTAGTAATCGGCGCGGGCTTTGGCGGGCTGGCGCTTGCGATCCGCCTGCAGGCGGCAGGCATCCAGACCACGATCGTCGAGGCGCGGGATAAACCCGGCGGGCGCGGCTATTATTGGGAAAAGGACGGCTTCATTTTCGATGGTGGGCCGACAGTAATCACCGATCCGCCCTGCCTGACGCAGCTTTGGGCGCTGACCGGGCATGACATGGCGGACGATGTCGAGCTGATGCCGGTCTTTCCCTTTTATCGGCTGAACTGGCCCGACGGCACCAATTTCGACTATTCGAACGACGACAAGGGCCTTCGCGCCGAAATCGAGAAGCTGAACCCCGATGACGTCGCGGGCTATGCGAAGTTTCTGGAATATAGCAAGGGCGTGCACGACGAGGGCTATGTCAAGCTGGGTACCAAGGCGTTTCTGGATTTCGCTTCGATGATCAAGGCCGCTCCTGCGCTTGCCCGTTATCAGGCATGGCGCAGTGTCTATTCGATCGTTTCTTCTTATGTGAAGAACGAAAAACTGCGCGAGGCGCTTTCCTTCCACACGCTGCTGGTCGGCGGCAACCCGATGAAGACAAGCGCTATTTACGCGCTCATCCACAAGCTGGAAAAGGATGGCGGCGTCTGGTTCGCCAAGGGCGGCACCAACCGGCTGATCGCGGCGATGGTCAAACAGTTCGAACGGATCGGGGGCAAGTTGATCCTGAACGACGGCGTCGAGCGTATCGAAACGCAAGGAACCAAGACCACCGGCATCGTCACCAAATCGGGCCATCGGATCGAATGCGATGCGGTGGCGACCAACGGCGATATCATGCATAGCTATCGCGATCTTTTGGGCCATCATCCTCGTGGCAAGAAGGCGGCGAATGCGCTTGCCCGCAAGAAATTCTCACCCAGCCTGTTCGTCGTGCATTTCGGTATCAAGGGTACCTGGCCGGGCATCCCGCATCACATGATCCTGTTCGGCCCACGCTATAAAGGGCTGCTCGACGATATCTATTCGAACGGCGTGCTGCCCGAGGATTTCTCGCTCTACTTGCACCATCCAACGATCAGCGATCCATCGATGGCGCCCGAGGGCTGCTCCACCTTCTATGCACTCGCGCCGGTGGCGCATCAGGGCAAGCTGCCGATCGATTGGGAAGAGGTCGGCCCGATACTCGAAAAGCGTATATTGGATGAGGTCGGGCGACGGCTGATCCCTGATATCCATGATCGCGTGGTGACCAAATTTCACTATACCCCTGCCGATTTCGGTACTGATCTGAACGCACATCTGGGCAGCGCCTTCAGTCTGGAACCGGTGCTGACGCAAAGTGCCTTCTTCCGCGTCCACAACCGCGACGATGTGCTGTCGAACCTGTATTTTGTCGGTGCCGGTACCCATCCGGGGGCGGGCATCCCGGGTGTTGTCGGCAGTGCGAAGGCGACAGCGGAATTGATGATTGCGGATTTGAACGGTTGAAAAATCACGTTGCCCCTGCAAAGGCAGGGGCGACATCAAATCAAGTCGAGGGCCAATTTGAAACGCATAGCCGTCTATTGTGGCTCCGCCACACCAGCTGACCCCATCTATATCGAAAGCGCCCGCATGGTAGGGCGTGAGCTGGCATCGCGTGGAATCGGCCTGGTTTATGGCGGGGGTCGGCTTGGCCTGATGGGCGCGGTCGCCGATGCCTGTCTGGATGCGGGCGGGGAAGCGATCGGGGTGATCCCCGAAGCGTTGGTCGGCAGTGAGGTCGCACACCGGGGCTGTACCGAACTTCACGTCGTCCCCGGAATGCACGAACGTAAGCGGATGTTTACCGATCTGTCCGACGGCTTCGTCACCATCCCCGGCGGCGTCGGTACGATGGATGAGTTGTGGGAGGCGATCAGCTGGTCGCAACTGGGCTATCATTCGAAACCGGTGGGCGTGCTCAATGTCGCCGGGTTCTACGACAGGCTGATCGAGTTCAACCGGCACATGATCGATGTCGGTTTTATACGCGAGGCGCATGCCGGGATCATGATCGTCGATGCGACGATGGATGGTTTGCTCGACCAAATGGCGGCCTATGTGCCGCACAAGAATATTTTCCAGATGAAGGCTGAGGATTTGTGAAGTGGCAACGCCGCAATATAGCCCCTCCCCTTCAGGGGAGGGGTTGGGGTGGGGCTGCTGACGAAACAGAGTTTGTGCGGCAGTTATATGCGAGGGCGGCAAAACTACGTCGAAATCCGACACCATTTGAAGTCATCGTCTGGAAATATCTAAGCCGGTCACAACTCTCTGGATTCAAATTTCGCCGACAGCATGTGATCGTGCCATTTATCGTTGATTTCTTCTGCCCTGGGAAAGGCTTGGCCATCGAAATTGACGGACGGACGCATGAGTATGAAAAAGACCGCGCTCGTGATGCTCAACTGGCTAAGGCTGGAGTCAAGACGCTTCATTTCACGAATGAAGATGTCGCTAGAAACATTGAGGGTGTTGTAGCGACGATCCAGAATGCTCTCGATAACTCGCCATATCGCTGGGATGAGCAGCCCCACCCCAACCCCTCCCCTGAAGGGGAGGGGCTTTGAATCGCCCCACCCTTGTCGCCCACGCCCGCGATAGCATCGAGCGCGGGTCGAAATCCTTTGCCGCGGCCAGCAAGCTTTTCGAGCGCACCACGCGCGAGCGCGTCTGGCTGCTCTATGCCTGGTGCCGCAAATGCGACGATATGGCCGACGGGCAGGATCATGGTGGGGCAATGGCTGAGATTGCCGATCCGGCGGAACGGCTGGCAGCGATCCGTGAGCTGACCGCGAGGGCGTTGCAGGGAGAAACCACTGATAAAGCGGCCTTCGACGCGCTGGGTGTGGTCGCACGCGAATGCGGCCTTACCCAGAAAATGGCGGACGATGTAATTGAAGGTTTCGCGCTCGACACTACAGGCTGGCAGCCGCGGCGCGAAGAGGATCTTTACCGCTATTGCTTTCACGTTGCTGGCGCGGTTGGCGTAATGATGGCGGTGGTGATGGGCGTTTCTCCCGACGATGATGAAACGCTGGATCGCGCCTGCGATCTGGGCCTTGCCTTTCAGCTTGCCAATATCGCGCGCGACATCGCCGAAGATGACCGCGCTGGACGCTGCTACATCCCCGATGACTGGCTGGCGCAGCTCGACATCGAACCGGGGGAACATATGCGTCCGCATAATCGTCGCAAGCTTGCGTTGATTGGCCGCTGGCTAGCAGATGAGGCCGGGCAATATGAGGCCTCGGCGCGTGTCGGTGCCGCCCGCCTGCCCTTTCGCGCGCGTTGGGCCGTTCTTTCGGCAGCGGGGATTTACGGTGATATCGCGCGGAAAGTCCGCACGGCGGGTGAGCAGGCATGGGACCGGCGGGTGTTTACTTCGCGGGCCGAGAAGATGCGCTGGGTGGCGCAGGCGTTTTGGCAGGCTTTGAAGAACGATCCGTCGGAGACAGGCCGCGAGGGGTTGTGGACGCGACCTAGCTTATAAACACAGCGTCACCCTGAACTTGTTTCACCTTGCGGTGACTGCGTTCCAGCATCCATCTTTCCATGCAGACCAAAGGGCAGAGAGGCGAAATGGACTCTGAAACAAATTCACCATGACGGTTTCAGTTATTAACGATCATCTCCGCCCGTTCCCTTAACCTTTTAACCGCCGCTTCATGGATTCCCGGGGCAGAACAAATCAGGCCGAAATCCATAGGCTGTTTCTTATTGTATCGGATCGGGTCTCCAGTCGCATTGGTCACCCTCGCCCCCGCCTCTTCGGCAACCAGATGCGCGGCGGCGATATCCCATTCATGCCCCCAGCGCAACGTAGCGACCAGATCGGCGCGGTCGCAGGCTACCATCGTCATCCGCATCGCTATACTATTGGGTTTTTGAACGATTTCGAGGTCGCGATCGACTTTGGGCAAAGCGTCGGTCGGCACACGTGCGCCTGCAAATTCTTGTCGCATACTTGCTGTTAGTCGCGCTCCGTTGCACGTTGTTCCTCCACCCCGATGCGCGACCCACAATTGCTTTGTCACCGGCGCATATAGCGCAGCAAAGGCGACATTGCCGCCCTCCACCAGTGCCACTGACACGCACCAGCCGCTTCGTCCGCGAATATAGTCGCGCGTGCCGTCGATCGGATCGACCAGCCAAAGACGCGGCACCGAAAAACGGTCGGGATTATCGATCGTCTCCTCAGAAAGCCAGCCGACATTGGGGGCAAGAGCGCCCAGTCTTTGCTTAAGCAGGGCATCGACCGCGAGATCGGCATCGCACACCGGATGCCCCTTGGTCTTTTCCCAAACCCTGGCCGCAGGAATTGCCCCTTCGCGCCAATTGGCAAGGGCAAGATCACCCGCCTCGCAAACCGCTTTTACCGCTGCATCGCGATCAGGCACTCGCCACCATCATGCCGTCCACGCGCAGTGTAGGCACATTGGTCGACCGGACGAACTCAAGATCGTTTGCTGCCACAAGCGCGCGGAACATATCTTTCAGATTGCTCGCAATCGTAAATTCGGCGATCGGTCCGGCAATCTCGCCCTTCTCGATGATGAACCCGGCAGCCCCACGGCTGTAATCACCGGTAACGGGATTGACCCCCTGCCCCGATAGTTCATGCACATAAACGCCATATTGAATATCAGCGATCAGATCCGTAACCGATAGCGTGCCGCCTTCCAGATGCAGGTTGGATGGGCTGGTACCGGGCGCACCGCTCGATCCCCTGCTGGCATGACCGGTGGGTTGCATGCCAAGCTGGCGTGCGGCGGCACTTTCCATCAGCCAGCCGGTGAGCACGCCCTGATCTATAATCGCATGGCGCGCGGTTGGAAGCCCCTCGCCATCGAAGCCCCGGCTGCCCAGCCCACGGGGCCGGTGCGGTTCATCGATGATGCTTAAAGAGCTATCGAACAACTGTTTGCCATTGGCGTCGAGCAAAAAGCTGGTCTTGCGCGCAATCGACGAGCCGCCGATTGCCCCAATCAGATGCCCTACCAGCGAGCCGCCCACGCGCGGGTCGAAAACGACAGGCATAGTGCCGCTTTTTACCGTGCCAGGATTGACGCGGGCGACAGCGCGTTCGCCTGCACGGCGGCCTACGGCCTCCGCACTATCCAGATCGGCACGATGGCGGGCCGAGCGCCAGTCGTAATCGCGTTCCTTGGCATCGCCTTCGCCGGCAAGCACGCTTGCCGAAATGCCATAGCCCGACGCATGGCTGACGCCTGCAAAGCCGTGACTGGTCGCAAGTGCGAATATCGAGCGGCCAGCACTTGCTCCGGCACCCTCGCTATTGGTTACGCCCTTCACGGCACGCGCGGCGTCCTCACAGGCAAGCGAAACTTCGCGCAAGCTATGCGGATCGGGATCCTGGCCATCGTCGCTATCGACATCGGGTGCCGGGCCCTTTAGCAACATATCTTCGGGGGCGAGACCGGCATATTGGTCTTCAGGGGCCTCGCGCGCCATATCGAGCGCACGATCCACAAGGTTTTTCAAAACTTCGGGATTCATGCTCGATGATGAAATGGTTGCCGAGCGTTGCCCAAGGAACACGCGCAGACCGATTTCTTCGCCTTCCGAACGGACGACATCCTCAAGTGCTCCCAGCCGCACCTGCACCTCGGTTGAGGCATCACAGCTGTAAACGGCGTCGGCGGCATCAGCACCCGCCCTTTTGGCTTGTTCGACCAGATTGACCGCGCGGTCGAGCGCGTCTTGGGGAGATAGCATGATGCCCGCTTAGGCGCGGGGGCGAGGGCCGTCAATCGCGCTTAGGGAATGATCCAAATCAGCAGCATTAGCGCCGTCGGAACACCTACAGCTCCGATCCATAGAAGGATGGCCTCACGCCTATATAGCCCATGCAAATCGCCCACGGCATTTGCATCGAGCGCCTGCCAGCGGCGCTCCAGATTGCGGCAGGGCAGAATCGCTAGCCCGACCAGGATCACTAATATGAAATAGGGCATGATCGACATGCCGTTGCTTTCCATCTGTGGCGATACTTCGAAGATCAGCAGCAAGGTGTAGACGACCAAAGCATAAGCGATATGGGTACTCATGCGCTTTGCATAATCGCCGACGCGGCGAACCCTGATCGGATCCATCGGTGTTGAAGCCATTTCAGCTCTCCTCTCTTCCCCGTTGCAAAGATGTCATCAAGCGGGGCAGGAGTCAAAGGTCTTTACCAAATAGTGATGATGCGTGCTGCCGCTGCGTCAGGGCAAACCCAAAAGTTTGTGACTTTGCAGCGAAAGCCGCCATTTGGGCCGATCGGTCACTAGAGCGATTGCAGCTTGGCGGTTGGCTTCATTAGCGATGGCATCGCCGCTATCCATGGGTTGGATCAGGAAATGTGCAAAACTCCAGGCTTCCAGCGCCTCGATTTCCGTTCCCTTTTGCGGCCAGACCAGCTTCAGCTCGTCGCCACTGCGTTGCACCACATCGCTGCCCGCCTTGGGGCTGATGCAAACCCAGTCGATGGCAGGATGCGTTGCAATCGTGCCGTTGCTTTCGATAGCGATTGTGAAGTCTTGGTCATGCAGCGCATCGACCAGAGCATCGTCGACCTGCAGCATAGGTTCGCCTCCGGTCAGGACGACGTACCGATGTGCGGCACCGTCACCCCAAAGTGCTGCAACCTTGACGGCGAGATCAGGCGCCCCATAGCGCCCGCCATTTTCGCCATCCATTCCGACAAAGTCGGTATCGCAAAACCGGCAGATGGCGGTGGCGCGATCTTCCTCACGGCCCGTCCACAAATTGCAACCGGCAAAGCGCAGGAACACCGCGCGCCGCCCCGCATGCACGCCTTCGCCCTGCAATGTCAGGAAGATTTCCTTGACGGCATAGCTCATGCGTAGACCATGGGGTCGGATAGTCCCGCCTCCGCGAAGCCCTTTTGACGCAACCGGCAGCTATCACATTGCCCGCAAGCGATAAAGCTCTGCCCTTCGCTAGCGACCGGATCGTAGCACGACCAACTCATCCCGGCATCAAGGCCCAACCGGTGCGCTTCGCGGGCAATGTCGGCTTTGGTCATGTGCAACAGCGGAGTGTGCACGGTGAAGGCGTCACCCTCCACGCCCGCCTTGGTCGCCAAATTGGCGGTTGCCTCGAACGAGCAGATGAAATCGGGGCGGCAATCGGGATAGCCCGAATAGTCGAGCGCGTTGACGCCGATCCACAGATCGCGTGCGCCGCGTGCTTCGGCAAGGCCCAGGCAGAGCGACAGGAATATGGTGTTGCGCGCCGGCACATAGGTGACGGGAATCGCGCCTTCGTCGACACCGTCCTTGGGCACGGCGATATCCGCGGTCAATGCGGAGCCACCGAAGCGGGTCAAATCGAGCGGCAGCACGATATGTTCGGCAGCGCCCAGATGCGCGGCAATGCGCGCGGCGCTTTCCAGTTCGATCCGATGACGCTGGTTGTAATCGATGGTCAGCGCATGCAGCGCATAGCCCGCCTCGCGCGCGAGGCCTGCAACAACCATCGAGTCGAGGCCGCCGGACAGAAGGACAATAGCCGATTTCTGCAATTTATTCATTGCGCCTGCTTACCCGTTCGTCCTGAGCTTGTCGAAGGACGAGTTCCCCAACGGCAGCTGGTTACGTGCTTCGACAAGCTCAGCACGAACGGAGAGGGATGGCAAAGCAAATGGAAAAATGGCGCACCCAGAACGATTCGAACGTCCGACCCCCAGATTCGTAGTCTGGTGCTCTATCCAGCTGAGCTATGGGTGCGTGGAGGGCTGCCAATAGGCTTGGGTGCCGGGATTCGCAACCCTAAAAGTCAACTTTTATGACGGCCGTAGCGCAACGCAATTGCTAACCTTCTTCTTTCCTTTCGTCACCCCCGCGAAGGCAGGGTTCCATCACCTGAGCTATATAGTTCAATCTTAGGTGATGGATTGACCGTTGGTCACTTCGTTCCCCGCCTTCGCGGGAATGACGAAGTTAAAAAATGGAGTTCAGCTCTTCTGAAGCGCGGCCTGTGCCGCCGCCAGCCGCGCTATCGGCACGCGGTAGGGGGATGCGCTGACATAATCGAGGCCGGTTGCTTCGCAGAACGCTATCGAGGCAGGGTCACCGCCATGTTCGCCGCAAATGCCGAGTTTTATCTCGGGCCGGGTCTTGCGACCTTTCTGCGCGGCGATTTCGATCAGCTGGCCAACGCCCTCGACATCGAGCGACACGAAAGGATCGCGCGCATAAATGCCCTTGTCGACATAATGCGTCAGGAAACGCGCGGCATCGTCGCGGCTGACGCCCAGCGTGGTCTGTGTCAGGTCATTGGTGCCGAAGCTGAAAAAGCTGCCGACTTCGGCGATCTCATCGGCCATTAAGGCAGCGCGGGGTAGCTCGATCATCGTGCCGACCAGATAGTCGATCCGCTTGCCCTGCTCGGCGAAGACCGCCTCGGCTGCTTGATCGACGACTTCCTTCATCAGCTCCAGCTCGCGCTTGGTGCCGACCAACGGAATCATGATTTCGGGTACTGGTGCCACGGCCAGCGAACAAGCCGCCTCGAAAATCGCGCGTGCCTGCATTTCGTAGATTTCAGGGTAGGTCACCCCCAGTCGGCAACCGCGATGGCCGAGCATCGGGTTGAACTCGTGCAGCTCGGCGGCGCGTTGCTTGAGCGTTTCGATGCCCACGCCGGCGGCCTCGGCGACCTCGGCAAATTCGCTTTCCTTATGCGGCAGAAATTCGTGCAAGGGGGGATCGAGCAGGCGGATGGTAACGGGCAGTCCGGCCATAACCTCGAAGATCGACGCGAAATCCTTGCGCTGTTCGGGCAGCAAGCGGTCGAGCGCGACGCGGCGGCCCTTTTCATCCTCCGCCAAGATCATCTGGCGCACCGCGGTGATACGGCTGGCATCGAAGAACATATGTTCGGTGCGGCACAGCCCAATGCCTTCCGCGCCGAAATCGCGCGCGACTTGGGCATCATGCGGGGTTTCGGCATTGGCGCGGACCCTCATCCGGCGACCGCCATCGGCCCATTCCATCAGCGTGCCAAAATCGCCGACCAGTTCGGGCTGCAGCGTGGGGACGGCACCCGCCATCACCTCACCAGTCGAGCCATCGATGGTGATAATATCGCCTTCCTTCAGCTCGCGGCCCGATACGCGCAAGACCCTGGCCGCATTGTCAATGGCCAGGCTGCCTGCCCCCGAAACGCAAGGTCGCCCCATGCCTCGCGCTACGACAGCAGCGTGCGAAGTCATCCCGCCGCGCGCGGTCAAAATGCCGCGCGCTGCGTGCATGCCGTGAATATCCTCTGGTGAAGTCTCAACGCGGACGAGGATCACGCTCTCACCCATATCGTTGCGCCGTTCGGCGGTATCGGCATCGAACACGATCTGCCCGGAAGCCGCACCCGGCGAGGCAGGCAGGCCCTTGGTCAGCACGTCGCGCGGTGCCTGCGGATCCAGCGTCGGGTGCAGCAACTGATCGAGCGCCATCGGATCGACACGACACACCGCCTCTTCCCTCGTTATCAGCCCTTCCGCCGCCATATCGACCGCGATCTTGAGCGCGGCCTTGGCGGTGCGCTTGCCCGAACGGGTCTGCAGCATCCACAATTTGCCGCGCTCGACGGTGAACTCGATATCCTGCATGTCGCGATAATGGGTTTCGAGCGTGCGGAACACATCGGCCAGCTCGGCATAGGCCTCGGGCATTGCCTCTTCCATCGACAGCGGTTTCGCCCCCGCCGCCTCGCGTGCCGCCAGCGTCAGATATTGCGGTGTACGGATGCCCGCGACGACATCCTCACCCTGCGCGTTGATCAGATATTCGCCATAGTAAGCGTTTTCACCGGTCGCCGGATCGCGCGTAAACGCCACACCCGTTGCGCTGGTCTCGCCCATATTGCCGAAGACCATCGCCTGCACATTGACCGCAGTCCCCCAATCGCCGGGGATGTTGTTCAGGCGACGATAGACCTTGGCGCGATCCGATTCCCAGCTGGAAAAGACAGCACCGACTGCGCCCCATAGCTGCTCATGCACATCCTGCGGGAAGGGCTTGCCCCATTCGGCCTCGACGAGCCGCTTATATTCGGCGACCAGTTCGATCAGGTCGTTCGCTTCCAGCTCGGTATCGAGGAAAAGCCCGCGATCCTCCTTCGCGATCTCCAGCGCATCTTCGAAGGCATGATGGTTCAGCCCCAATACGACATCGGCATACATCTGGATGAAGCGCCGATAGCTGTCCCACGCAAATCGCGCATCGCCAGAGGATGCCGCCAGCCCTTCGACCGTCGCGTCGTTGAGGCCAAGGTTGAGGACGGTATCCATCATCCCCGGCATCGACACCCGCGCGCCGGAGCGGACCGAAACGAGTAGCGGGTTTGCCGGATCACCGAATGAGCGACCGGTAACGCCCTCGATATGGGCCACGCCCTGTGCCACTTGATCGGTCAGCCCGGCAGGATAAGTCTCCCCACCTGCGTAATAAGCGGTGCATACCTCGGTCGTAATCGTGAAGCCGGGCGGCACCGGCAGGCCGATCGCTGCCATCCCGTCCAGGTTTGCACCCTTGCCGCCGAGCAGGTTCTTGTTGCCCGCGCCTTTGTCATCCACACCGCCGCCGAAGCGGTACACATATTGGGTCATGTAATCTGCGCTCCAAAACTCTACCCCCTCTCCCCTTGCGGGAGAGGGTTGGGGTGTGGGGTCACGCCGCGTCTGCGGCGCAAATGACTCAGCCAGCTCGCAGCGTCGAGATATAAGGTATTGGGCGACTTGCCGTCGCCCGCACCCATACCCCAACCCCTCTCCCGTCAAGGGAGAGGGGCTATTCGTCACCCCTCAATCCTCGAAAAATCCGCGACCCGGTGAACCGCATCACGAAACCTTGCCAGCAATCCCAGCCTGAACGCCCGTTTTGCCGGGTCTTCGTCATTCACCATCACATCGTTGAAAAAGCGGTCGATGGGTTCGCGCAAGGTGGCAAGGGCCGCCATCGCATCCTCGAACTGTTCGGCCTCGACCGCCTTTGCTGCCTGCTGTTCGGCAATATCAAGCGCGCCCAGCAAGGCGATATCCGCCGCGACCGCACCTTCAGGCACGGTGCCTTCGGTGCGGCCGGTGTTTTCCGCAATTGCGCGGCGCAATCCTTGGTCGACCTCGACGAATGGGTCTTCCTCGCCCGTTTGCGGTATCTGCTGCTCCCCCGCATCGGCCATCGGCGCGTCAGGTGCCTTGTCTAGCACCGGCGCCTGCGGTGTCGATCCTTTCAGGATATTCGCCGCACGCTTATAGGCAGCGAGCAGATTGGCCCCTTCGGCGGTATCGATATAGTTTTGCAATGCCTTCACCCTTGCCAGCAGCCGGACAAGATCATCCTCACCGCCCAGGCTAAACACCGCATCGATGAGATCGTGCCTTATGCCAGCCTCGCGTTGCTGGACTTTTAGGCGGTCTGCGAGGAAATCCAAAATAGCTGCAATTGAAGGCCGCATGCGTTCGAGGATCAGTTTCTTCTTGTTCTCATCCGACATCTGTTTCTCGAGTGCCGTTCGTCGAGTAGCTTCGATGGCAGAATCTGTTATCGGCAGCCCTACCTTCTGCATTGCTTCAAAATACTCGTTCACGTCTTTTGCGGCTGAAGCACCCATTAGTCGCCCGAGATAAGCAATGGCCAATGTCAACGGCGCAGTCAGATTTACTCTCAATTCATTAGTAGAAAGCAAAGCTACAACAGCCAGTGCTGCTCGGCGCAGTGCGAACGGATCGCGCGAGCCTGTGGGCGGCATTTGCTCATAAAAAAACCCAGCCAAAGTATCCAGCTTATCCGCCAAACTCACCGCCACCGTTACCGGAGCCGTCGGAACCTCATCGCCCTGCCCGACCGGCTTGTAATGATCGCGCACTGCGTCCGCGACGGCATCGTCCTCGCCTTGCGCACGGGCGTAATAGCCGCCCATTATGCCTTGCAGCTCGGGGAATTCGCCGACCATGCCGGTGACCAGATCGGCCTTGCACAGGCGGGCTGCGCGTTCGGCCTGGTCTGCCAATTCGGCGATGTCCCAAACCCGTTCGGGCTGAGCCTGTCGAAGCCCTGCCTTATTCTCTTCCCCACCCGTTCCAGAAAAAGGCAGCCCTTCGACAGGCTCAGGGCGAATGGTGTTATTGGGAACAATACCCTCCTCAACTAGCCACCGCGCCAGTTTGGTCACCCGCTCGACCTTGTCGGCGACCGTCCCCAGCTTCTCATGGAAGGTGATCTGCGAAAGCTTCTTCGCTTGGCTCTCCAGCGGAATCTTCAGGTCCTGCTCCCAGAAGAACTTCGCATCGCTCAACCGCGCGGCCAGCACTTTTTCATTACCCGCAATAATAGCCCTGCCCTCATCATGTGCAACGATGTTAGCCGTACAGACGAATGCATTGGCCATCTTTCCATCGCCATTCCGGCAGATGAAATATTTCTGGTTGACCCGCGCGGTCAGCTGGATGACCTCCTCCGGCACTTCCAGAAAGGCCGGGTCGAACCGCCCGAGCATCGGTACCGGCCATTCGGTAAGCCCGGCATTTTCCGCAACCAGCCCCTCATCGGAAACCAGCACCAGCCCGGCATCCGCCGCTGCCTTTTCGGCACCAGCGCGGATTATCGAGCGCCGTTCTTCCTGATCAACGATTACATGGCAGGCGCGGAGTTTCGAAGAATAATTTTTCGCATTTTCAATAACAACCGTTCGCCCTGAGCCTGTCGAAGGGCTGTCTTGTTTTTCACTATCAGAAAAGAACCGCCCTTCGACAGGCTCAGGGCGTACGGTGTTTGGGGATCGGCCCATGAAACGGTGACCGACAGTTTCTCGTCC
>JBOFLS010000210.1:0-2125 GCA_051657985.1 Sphingorhabdus sp.
CCCAGAATCGAATCGATGCCGCTGCGGATTGCCGCCCCGGCGATTTCGGACAGCACCGACATCGCGACGCGGCGCAGATCCTCGAAACCGAACTTGCCGGTCTGGATCGCCCGAACCAGGCTGTTCTCCAGCATTCGCCCGGCTTTTTCCATGCCGGCGGCAAAAGGGCCATCGAGTTCGGAACGCATCGTTGCCACATCGCGGGCAAAGCCTTGCGTATCGGCACGGACCGACACGACCAGCCGTTCGATTTCCTCATCCATTAGTCACCTCCGGTGGGGCATCGGGGAATTGCTCCATTAGATTGATAAGTGTGTTGCTGTCCGCCGCTGATCCCGTTTGCGGTAATAAGGCAGCGAAAATCGCCGTTAGTTCGGCAGGCGTGGCACTCCAGAAATCATCCGGTCGCCAACCCAAGAGAATAGCGGTTTGGCCACCTAGAATAAGGGTCTTGTCCATGAAGAGATCGTCACCCTGAACTTGTTTCACCTCATGGTGACTGCGTTCCAGGGTCCATTTCTCCGCTCTAACCATCGGTCTTTGTTGAGAGATGGATGGTGAAACAAATTCAGCATGACGACTTTTCAGCCGAGATCGCTTTGCTTGCATTTCATCGTCCCGCCAATATCTGTCCCAGCAGCGTTTTCAATGCAGGCGTTGCCACTGCCAGCCCCTCTGCTACAACAGCTTCGCAAAACCCCTCACGCGTTACACCCACTGGCGCTTCAAACCGGCAATGCCAGAACAGCCCCGCCATTTCGGCCAGCTTCAACTGCCCCGCCGCCGCCCGTTCGACCAATGCGAACAGCGGACCAAGCTCTTCCTCTGCTGCAACCAATGCTGCAAAAGTGCGGCGCAGCAAAAAGCCCGCGACCAGCGCCTCGCCACGGGCCTTGTTCGCCACCCGACTCACAGCGTCACCACCTGGCCGGAGCTTTCGAGCGCCAGCGTGTAGTTGCGCTCGCTGTTGAAATCTCCCGCATAATCGAGCCGCGCGACCAGGAAGCGGCCGCGCATGCGTTCCCCGCTTTCAAAGCTCAATTCATAATCGTCGAGCACGCCCGACAGCGCATTGTTCCTGATCCGCGTTTCCGCGACCGAGCCGGTAAACACGCCCGCGCCCGAAACCGAGACCGAACGCACCCCCGCACCCGAAAGCAACTCCCGCCAGGCGCCGGAGCCCTTGTTCGTAATGACGACGGCATCGCCATTGATACTGAGCTGCGTCGTGCGTAACCCCGCGACGGTCGAAAAAACCGGGGTTGCCGCGCCGTCGCCGATTTTCAGCAAAAAGGCACTTCCCTTTTCTGCAGGCATGATTAGCTTCTCCTTGTTCGGACGACTCAATCTGGGGAGAGGAGGTCGCCATGTTGATTTCTGTATTGGCCGCATCGGCCGCGATCGCTGCACCTGCACCAGTGCAGCAAAATAACTCTGCCGAGACATGCTCAGCGGCGGTGATTGCCGTATCTGTTGATCTGAAACCGGAGGCGAAAGGGCTTCGCCCAGAAGGTCGGCTGCCCTTTGCCAAACCGGAAAACCGTGATCCCGCCCAAGCCCTGCCCGATTGCCGACAGGAGCCGGTCAAGCGCAGAAAGCGCAAGAGCGATTATCCGATGGCTTGATAGTGAGTTTGAATAGAAATGACATTTAATCGATCCGTTTGATGTCATAACGCTTCAAACCATTTCCAAAACCCTGACCCTATAATCCACCACCCCCGCCCAGGCACCCGCCGGATTGCGCGCGACGAAAGACCGTAGAAAAACGCAACTCGCTATGCGCCAGCCGGTCAGGTCGCGTGGCAAGGCAGCCACCGCATCCTCGACATGGCCCATCAGCTGGTGCAGTTTTGTGGCGCTTTCGCCATCGTCCCAGATGGTAAGGCCGATACGGATTTCCCGACCGAGTGCGGTTTTTGTGCTCCAGTCCGAAGACAAACCATCATTGATGGAAGCATAGGGAAAACCTGCACGTGGCGGCGGACCATCGTAAACCCCGCTGAGTTCCTCTGCGAGGACGGGATGGGTTTCCAATGCGGCGACCAGCGCCGTTTGAAGCGTCTCGACGGCATCGCTCATTTGCCGAAATTCCTCAAAACTGGATCGTCGACCATCCGCCGTTT
>JBOFLS010000211.1:0-1760 GCA_051657985.1 Sphingorhabdus sp.
TTGATATGGCTTAACAATTAATAGGTCCGATACGGATATATTATAGCGAAATAATATTACAGATTTTGATAATGATGCTTTAAACGACAATTTTTAGGACAGTGTAACTGCCATATTCTATAGTTTTTGCTTTCTAGGCAATAAATAGTTCGCTATCGGCATCCTCAATTGAAGGATCCGAATATGGTGCAGGAACGCATGCTCAAATTTGTCGGCACAGGTCAAGCCTTCCCGGAAAAGCGTGAGGCGGAGCTGCGTGCGGAGGATTTCCGTGAGATCGCCAGCCGTTATGCGCCCGAAAAAGCTGTCGAGCAGTCCGCGCGCTGCTCGCAATGCGGTGTGCCTTACTGTTCGGTCCATTGCCCCCTTGGCAATCATATCCCGGATTGGCTGCGTCTGACCGCCGAGGGCCGCCTGCGCGAAGCTTACGAACTTTCCAACCTGACCAGCACCATGCCCGAAATCTGCGGCCGCATCTGTCCGCAGGACCGGCTGTGCGAGGGTAATTGCGTGATCGAATTTTCAGGGCACGGTGCCGTCACCATCGGTTCGGTGGAAAAGTACATCACCGACACTGCCTGGGCCGAAGGCTGGGTCGAGCCGATCGAGGTGGGCCCTGCACGCGGGGCTTCGGTTGGCATCATCGGCGCTGGCCCCGGCGGGCTGACCGCCGCCGAATATCTCCGTGTCGCGGGCTATGACGTGCATGTCTATGACCGCTACGACCGGATGGGCGGCTTGCTGACTTACGGCATTCCTGGCTTCAAGCTGGAAAAGGATGTGGTAATGCGCCGCATCGCGCGGTTGAAAGAAGGCGGCGTTGTCTTCCACGCCAATTTCGAGGTTGGCCGCGATGCCTCACTCGATGAACTGCGCGCCAAGCATGACAGCGTGCTGATCGCCACCGGCGTTTACAAGGCGCGTGACATCAAGACGCCAGGCATTGGCCTGCCCGGCATCCATGCCGCGCTCGATTATCTGACAGCCTCCAATCGCAAAGGCTTTGGCGATATGGTGCCGGATTTTGACAGCGGCACGCTCGACGCCAAAGGCAAGAATGTCGTCGTTATCGGCGGTGGCGATACCGCGATGGACTGTGTGCGCACTGCCGTCCGCCAGGGCGCGAAATCGGTTAAATGCCTCTATCGCCGCGACCGTGATAATATGCCGGGATCGCAGCGCGAAGTTACCAATGCCGAGGAGGAAGGCGTCGAGTTTGTCTGGCTCTCCGCGCCCAAAGCGTTTGATGGCAAAGATACAGTCGAAAAGGTTCATGTGTCGAAAATGCGCCTCGGTGCCCCCGATGCCAGCGGCAGGCGGGCACCCGAACAGGATCCCGAAGGGGATTTCACCCTCGATTCGGACATGGTGATCACCGCCTTGGGTTTCGAACCTGAGGACTTGCCCAATTTGTTCGGCGCGCCTGACCTGAACGTCACCCGCTGGGGCACGATCCGTGCCGATCATGTCACCGGCATGACCAACCTTCCTGGCGTATTTGCCGTGGGCGACATCGTGCGCGGCGCGAGCCTGGTCGTCTGGGCGATCAAGGATGGCCGCGATGTGGTGGAACACATGCACCGCTGGATGAAATCTAATGCAAAACTGCAAAAGGTCGCAGCATGACCCACCACCTCCCCACCCCCGAACATGCCCGCCTTGCCCGTGAAGGCATGTATCACCCCGAAACCGAGCGCGATGCCTGTGGTGTTGGCCTGATCGCGGCGACCGATGGCAAGCCTTCGCGTCGCGTGGTCGCG
>JBOFLS010000212.1:0-14799 GCA_051657985.1 Sphingorhabdus sp.
AAGAGACTGTCGTGATGTCGCAGGCAAAGCCGGTATCGCCGGCTATCTCCGCCTTTGTACTGACGATATTGGCGGTGTTCGCCCTGATCTACACCATCGGATACGAACAATTTATGGGGTTTGTGCAGCTGTTTGTGGACAAGAGCGTTGATAGGGAGGTTTTTGGCTGGACCATTCCTGCGACCTGGTATCCGCAACTGGTCAGCGTCTTTGCGCTGATTATCGGCGGGCGCTATATCATGTGGATGAACGGCCTAGCAGACAGCGGGCGCCAGCCCTCGGTTCCGGTAAAATTTGCGATCGGTCTTTTCATTCTGACACTCGCTTTGGGTGTTTTGATGATCGCCGTCGGTCAGGCCGATCCGGCAAAGGGGGGTCAGACGGGATCGTCGCTGATTGTGCTTTCCTATCTGTTGCTCACGCTGAGCGAGATTGTTTTATGGCCACTCGGTTTTGCCACGGTTGAGCGGCTTGCCCCCGCGAAGTACAAGGCGGCATGGCTGGGCGTATGGTTGCTGTGCTGCGCCTCGCTGGGCAGCTATCTGGCGGGCCTCGTTGGGGCGCAGTTCGTCTCATCCGATGCTGCCGGTGGCTTGCTGATGCTGATGGGGGTGATAGCAGGATCCGGCGTTATCATTGCCCTTATCGGCAAATGGCTGGTAGGCGTGGCGCGCGATCCCGGTTTCTCGGGTAAGATAAAGATCGAGGGATAAGCTTATGTCTGCTTTCATTTCGCTGGAAACGGCAACGCCAGAGGACTGGGCGCGGCTGGAATCGCCCGAAAATGCAAAGGCGGAACGGCGTTATATTGCCGAGAGCTTGCTGAACCTTTTGCGCTATACCAAAAACAGCCCGCTTTTGGGATGGCCCGTCAACATCTATGAACATTGCCTGCAAACGGCGACACGCGCCTATCGCGGCGGCGCGGACGAGGAAACGATCATCTGCGCCTTATTTCATGATGCGACGGAAGTGCTGGATGGTCATAACCACGCCGAAATCGCATCCCTGTTGCTGAAGCCCTATGTTTCGGAAAATCATTACTGGATGGTGAAGCATCATGCGATTTTTCAGGATATTCATTGCCTGACCAATAAGGCGCGTTATTCCGAGGAGCGCGAAGCCTATCGTGGCCATCCGGCCTTCGAGCAAACGGTGCATTTCTGCGCAGCCTTTGACCAGAACTCTTTTGATCCAGATTATGACACGATGCCGCTCGAAGCCTTTGAACCGACGGTATGGCGCGTTATCGGTGGTGCCTGAACAAGATCATCCTGAAAAACGGATGCCTGGGGCAAGCTTTGAATAGGGCAATGTACTGAAATCCATCGTTTCGAAACCGGGAGCGATCACATCGATGCGGCGATCGGTAATCGGGTCGAAATCGGATCGGTAGTGCACGGCGGATTTCAGGACAATGATATCGGCCCTGGCAGGATCAAGGCCGAAATGCAGGAAAAACCCCCGGTCCAGCCCCTGATGGCGACGGGATGTGACCACGAAGTTCAGTCCATCGCATTCCACCCACGCCGCCGCGCCCAGATCGATGGCCTGGCCTGCTAGCATGGGCCCTGTTGGCTGCATTGCTCCATCTGAAATTGCGCGAACGGTGAAACGGCCTTCAAATGGCGCATCGCCAGGCACGGTAAGTCCGCCCAGTTTTGCATCACAGCTCTTGCCTTCGCCGGCCTCTACGAAAAGAGCAGCGGCAACCGGATCGTAAACTGGGCCGTAAACGACATTCTGCTGTCTGGCATTGCGCAGGGCATGCGCAAGAAACATTGTGTCGCCGGACCCGCCCCCGCCGGGATTGTCCTGAGCATCGGCAAGAATGACGGGCTTTGCCATATGCCTGGCCGCATCAATTGCGGTCTTTGGCGAGGCGTAAGCAAAGTCGAATTGGTCCGTCATGTTTGTGGCATGAGATTTCAGCTTGGCAACCGCCGCTTCGGCTTCATCCTGGCTATAGGCATAGGCAAAAATGGCCGGGACCGGATATTCGATATCGGCTGGCTGGAAGCCCGCAGCTATAGACAGACTGAGCAGCTTGTCATTTTTAAGCTCTGCCACTTTTTCAATCAATGCCCGCATCGGGCCATCGATTGTGCACTGACGGTTTACCGGAAACATGAAATCCAGATAGGTCAGCGCGTAACAGGCCTTGTCTTTGCGCTTTAGCAATTCATCCAAGATTTTGGCTGCTTCAATCCCCAAATCAAACATATCGACATGCGGATAGGTGCGATAGGGCAATAGAATGTCTGCGGCGTGCAACATTCTGGCACTGATATTCGCATGCAGATCAACGGTTACAGCGATCCTGACTTCGGGCCCTAAACGCTCCCTGATCCGTGAGAGTATTGCCCCATCGGCATCGTCGTCATGTGTCGCCAACATTGCGCCGTGCAAATCGGCATAGACCGCGTCAATCGGCCCAGCCGCCACGAGCCGGTCAAGTAACTCTGTCAATATCGATTCGAAAGCGTCCTCCTCGACAGGGCCGCTTGGTTCCGCCTCGGCGTAAAGCAAAGGAATGATCTCATGCCCCTGGGCACGCATCGTTGTCGTAAATCCTCCCGCGCACACATTATATTGTTCCAGCTGAAAAAGCTCGGCGTCTTTCAATATCCGTCCATAGATACCATCGGTGTCGAACGCCTCAAAAGGCGTTCTGAGCGCCGAAAAGCTATTGCTTTCGTGCAAAAATCCGAAAACGGCAATTCGCGCCATATCAAGCGCGCCTTAAGGCAGCGTATATTTCAGGATCGACTGCTCCCTCGGTATTTATTGTCAGCACAACGCTGTTTGCATCAAGGCCAAGCTGCTTCCTGAGTTCGGGATCCTGCGCTGCATCCATCAAGGCAGCAATACCGGCACCGCCTGTTTCGCCGACAGTCATTGGTGGATCGCCATCGACGCCATCGGCACAGATATTGAGGACCTCGATTGCCCGTGCATCCGATGTGGCCATCGCGATGTCGATCGTTTTGCTGAGGATTGGCCATGCGATCAAGGATACCTCGCCTACCGAAAGACCGATCATGATGGTTTCATGATCGCCATCCAGCGCAACCATTTCTCCTTTTTCCACACTCAATCGGAAACTGTCGGCGCTCAACGGCTCTACGCCGATCATGGTCGGGCGCTTGGCTCCTGCGGATAGCCACCAATCGGCGGCAACCGCCGCTGCCATGCCGCCGCAGCCGATATGCAGAAAGATATGCGTAGGCAGCTGCGCCTCGCCCCATTGCTCGCGAATTTCCTCCGACATCAGTGTATAGCCGTGCATGATACGACGGCATGGCTCCTGATAATGCTCGTCCGATGTGTCCTGAATGAAAAAACCGTTCCGATCGGCATGACTTGTCGCGGCATGGCCGGCTGCTGCAACCGCGTCCTCGTAATTCCCGTCCACACGGACGATCGTCGCACCAAGCTCTGCAATGATCTTCTCACGCGATGCACTTACATTTTTCGGTAAAAATATAGAACAGCCGCAGCCAAAGGATCTGGCGCCCCACGCAAGCGAGCGGCCATGGTTGCCGTCGGTTGCGGCATAGGCACGGAATTGGCTGATCTCTTTTGCAAATTCTCCGTTCCATAATCCGCTATAGCTTGGCCGCCGGTTATAGCTGTGCTGCAAGCGGTCGCGAATGGCCTCGCCAAGGGCGTAGGCTCCACCCATCGCTTTGAAACTATTGAGAGGCGCCCGCTTGCCTTCGTCCTTTACCCATAAGCTTCTAATATCCAATTGTCCCGCCAGCCCCGGTAATGAGACAAGCGGAGTAGGCGCGTAAACCGGCCAGCATTTAAGGTCTGCGCGTGCGGTTGCCGCTTCTTCAGGCACTATGCCGACCCGCGCTTCATGGGGAAAAATGTCCGACCGAACAGCAAGCTTATTTGCTGTCGCACGTGTCATTTTGCCAGACTGAAAATGCATAGTTAATAGCTCCGGTCGAAAAAACATTCCGCTTCCGATACTCTGGATATTGTATCCAATCAAGTTCCTCTGTATAAAGCCGATAGAAAGCATCAGATTGTATGAAAACCTTGAACTTATGGAACTGAAACGGGTCATTGTAACCGGAGGCGCCAGCGGAATTGGCCGCGCAATTGCCGAGTGTTTTTTGGAAGCAAACGCAGATGTCTATGTCTGCGATTCTGACAAGGCCGCGTTGGCTGACTTGCCCGGTATCAACGGCGCCTATTGCGACGTTTCCGATACGGCATCGGTAAAGGCGTTTTTTGCCCAGGTTGTGCAGGAATTTGGTGGCGTTGATGTTTTAATCAACAACGCAGGCATCGGTGGGCCGACCAAACCTTTACAGGATGTCGACAATGCCGAGTGGGAACA
Source organism: Sphingorhabdus sp. (assembly GCA_051657985.1). Taxonomy (GTDB): domain Bacteria; phylum Pseudomonadota; class Alphaproteobacteria; order Sphingomonadales; family Sphingomonadaceae; genus Sphingorhabdus_B. Next base: position 4,355 of record JBOFLS010000212.1, read on the forward strand.
AATCGTTGGCGTCAACGTCAATGGCCCATTTTACTGTACCAGAGCGGCGGCGCGCCTGATGATCCCCCAGCGCAAGGGCGCGATCATCAACATATCATCGACATCGGCACGAACGGGGATGAAAAACCGCACGCCTTATGTGGCGACTAAATCCGCATTGGCCGGCCTTACCCTGAACACTGCACGGGAGCTTGGGGCATTCAACATACGGTGCAATATGATCCTACCCGGAACGATAGACAATCCCAGGGGGCGGGCACTGACCCAGGCAAATGCCGACAGGCACGGTATTAGCTTTGAAGCGGCTCTCGAAGAAGAGCTGTCTTTCGTTTCGATGCGTACGATGATCAACATGCAGGAGATCGGCGAGACCGCCGTCTTTTTGGCAAGCGACGCGGCGCGGCACATTTCTGGCCAGCACATCGGCGTGTGCGGCAATGTTGAATGGGAAGAATGACCATGCACTCCTCGATTTTTGACAAGCCCGCGATTCTCACCTGCGCCGTCACTGGCGAAGGCCCCCTGAATCCAAAGCATCCCAATTTCCCGGTGACGCCCGAACAGATTTGTGCCGCCGTGGTCGAAGCCGCAGAGGCTGGCGCGTCGATGGTGCATTGCCATGTCCGTGAGCCGGACACAGGAAAAGGCAGCCACGATCCCGCGCTGTACCGTGAACTGATGGACCGCATTCGCGCAAGCGGCGTGGACGTGGTCATCAACTTCACCGCAGGGGGCAATGCCGACTTCGTTCCCGAGCCTTTCGACAGCGCCAATCCCGGGCCGGCGAGTACGGCAGGCTCTGTCGAGACGCGGCTGCGCCATGTCATTGAATGCAGGCCAGAGGTCGCATCGCTGGACGTCACAACCATGAATGATGGCGACATCGTTTACTTGAACACCGCGCCAACGCTGCGTGGCATGGCCGAGGGGTTCAAGGCGCATGGCGTGAAGCCTGAGATCGAGGTGTTCGGGCCTGGGGATATCGAATTTGCCAAGGACATGATCGCGCGGGGAATCGTCGCGCCGCCGCCGCTGTTCCAGTTCGTTCTGGGTGTGCGCTGGGGCATGCCGGCAAACGCCGAAACGGTAATGTATATGAAAAGTCAGCTGCCAGCCGATGCGGTCTGGGGCATGCTGGGTATCGGATCCATGCAAATGCCTGTCGCCGCACTCTCTGCCGTTCTTGGCGGCAATGTGCGCGTTGGGCTTGAGGATAACCTCTATCTGGAAAAGGGCGTTTTTGCGACCAACGGTCAACTTGTCACGCGTGCCAAATCCATAATCGAAAATGTGGGTCGGCGTGTCGCAACACCTGATGAAGCGCGGGCAATCATGGGAATTGCCAAGCGATGAATTTGATGACTGCCCCTTCCTTTTATGCTGACATGGCTCCGGCACGTAACTCTTCTTATGTGAACGGCGTATGGGTCGCTGGCGGACCTGCGATAACTGTAACCGACCCTGCAAGCGGACAGATGGTTGGTTCGATAAAAGCCGCGTCGACTACCGACGCTATCGCAGCAGTCGATGCAGCAGCGCTTCAATTCCCGCACTGGTCGCGGCTGCTCCCTCAGGAACGAGGCGCCATATTGCGTCGGTGGCACGATCTGATTTTGCGCGACAAGGACCGCCTGGCCGCATTGATGACAGCCGAGCAGGGAAAACCCATCAGCGAAGCGCGCGGCGAAATCGATTATGCAGCGTCGTTCATCGAGTTTTACGCCGAAGAAGCAAAGCGCCCGGACATTGAAAGCGTAACGTCGCATCTTGCAGGTGCTGAAATGGAGGTCTGGCGAGAACCTTGCGGCGTTGCGGCTCTGATCACGCCCTGGAACTTCCCCTGCGCCATGATCACGCGCAAGGCCGCAGCGGCACTGGCAGCGGGCTGCACGGTCGTAATCCACCCTTCGATCGAGACGCCCCTATCGGCAATCGCGCTGGCGGAGCTGGCGGCTGAAGCTGGCTTCCCGGCGGGAAGTTTCAACCTCGTTATTGGCGATGCCGCAACAATTGTCGGTGCATGGACTGCGGACGATCGCGTCCGTGTTCTCTCCTTCACCGGATCAACGCCGATCGGAAAGCTCCTGTACGGCCAATCGAGCGGCACGGTAAAGCGACTGGTGATGGAATTGGGTGGGCATGCCCCTTTCCTGATGTTCGCCGATGCCAATTTCGAAAAAGCGATCGATCACGCCATATGGTCCAAATTTGCAACCTCCGGTCAGGATTGTCTTGGGGCCAACCGTTTCTTTGTCGAGCGATCAATTTACGATAAATTTTGTGAGGCCTTTGCCGAACGCATTGCAAAACTGACGGTCGGTCCAGGATTCAATGATCCTGATGTCGGCCCGCTGATGCACGAGAGATTGCTTGCCAAGCAGGAAGAGCACGTCGCCGATGCCGTCGCCAAGGGGGCAAAGCTAATGGCGGGAGGCAAGATTCATTCTGCCGGTCCGCTGTTCTTCGAGCCAACCCTGCTCGTCGACGTTCCACCGGATGCCAAAATCTTTCATGAGGAGACTTTCGGCCCGATAGCTGCAGTCGCTGCATTCGATTCAGAGGCGGAGGCAATCCAGCGCGCAAATGACACCGAATATGGCCTGATTGCTTATGTACACACCCTCGACCCTGCGCGGATTTATCGCGTCAGCCGTGCGCTCGAATTCGGGATGGTCGCCATCAATCGTACAAAAGTGACGGGCGCACCTATCCCGTTCGGCGGATGGAAACAATCCGGCCTCGGCCGCGAAGGGGGGCGTCAGGGCCTCCAGGCCTTCACCGAAATCAAATATGTTTGCAGAGATTGGAACTGAATATGACTTTGGATCATCAGGAACTCGAACGCTGGGATCGGGATAATTTTTTCCATCCCTCGACACATTTAGGGCAGTTTAGCCGGGGGGAAGCGCCGCGCCGCGTTGTTAAAACCGCAAAAGGTGCAACGATTACCGATCTGGGCGGCAATGAATTGCTGGATGGCTTTGCCGGGCTGTACTGCGTGAATGTGGGCTATGGATGCCAGCCTGTTATCGATGCGATAGCGCAGCAGGCAAACGAACTGGCCTATTATCACAGCTATGTCGGCCACAGCACGGTCGCATCGATCACGCTGTCCAAAATGATACTCGACCGCGCGCCTGCCAACATGTCGAAAGTCTATTTTGGCCTGTCGGGTTCGGACGCCAATGAAACCAACATCAAGCTGATCTGGTATTATAACAACATTCTGGGCCGCCCGAAAAAGAAGAAAATCATTTCGCGCGATCGCGGCTATCATGGCTCCGGGTTGATGTCCGGGTCGCTTACGGGCCTTCCGGTTTTTCACAACAAGTTCGATCTTCCGCTGTCGCAGGTGTTGCACACGCAGGCGCCCTATTATTTCAGACGGCCCGAGCTGGACATGACAGAGGAGGAGTTCTCATCATACTGCGCCGAACAGCTTGAACAACTGATTGCGCGCGAAGGCGCGGATACCATTGCCGCTTTCATCGGGGAGCCTGCATTAGGCACTGGCGGGCTTGTGCCGCCACCCAAGGGCTATTGGGAGAAAATCGGCGCAATCCTCGAAAAGCACGACATTTTGCTCATTTCGGATGAGGTCGTCACGGCCTTTGGTCGGCTGGGGTCGATGTTCGGTTCTGATCATTACGGCATGAAGCCCGACTTGATCACGATAGCGAAGGGCCTGACCTCGGCCTATGCGCCTTTGTCCGGTTCGATTGTTTCCGAAAAAATGTGGAAGGTTCTGGAGCAAGGGACGGACGAAAATGGAGCCATTGGTCATGGATGGACCTACTCCGCTCATCCGATTTGTGCAGCCGCTGGTGTCGCCAATCTGCAGTATCTCGATGACTCGAAACTGATCGAGAATGTGAGAGACGTTGGCCCCTATTTTCGGGACCTTATGGCTGGACGACTGGGCAACCATGCCCATGTCGGCGAAGTGCGCGGCGAAGGGCTGCTGGTGGCGATTGAGTTTGTGAAGGACAGGGGCAGCCGTACATTTTTTGAAGCCACCGACACGATCGGCGCGAAAGTCTCCGCCGCATTGATGAAACGTGGTGTGATCGGGCGCGCGATGCCGCATGCGGACATTATCGGTTTCGCGCCGCCTTTCTGTTTGACCAAGGACGAGGCGGGTCGCATCGTTGACGCTCTCGCAGGCGCGGTCGAGGAGGTATTGGGATGACCTCTTCGGTCCAAACCGTTTTTACTTCCAATGCACCTTCGCCAGGTGGCCATTATTCCCAGGCAATCGCGCATGGCGGGCAGCTGTTCATTTCTGGACAGCTGCCGGTGCTTCCTGATGGCGCGCATGACAATGCTGCAGATTTCGAGGCTCAAGCACGCCGTGCTATGGCCAATCTTATCGCAATAGCCGATGCTGCCGGAAGCGGGGCAAGCCAGCTTATCAAAGTGAACGCCTACATTGTGGGCATAGAGAACTGGCCGATATTCAACCGTGTTTTCGCCGAAATGATGGGCGACCATCGCCCTGCACGAGCAATCATTCCGGTTCCCGAACTTCACTATGATTATCGCGTTGAGGTGGATGCAATTGCAGCAATCGGTTGACAAAGCTGCAACCGACTTGCAGCGATCTTATATAAGTGGCTGGTATTAACCTGTTACGCACAAGGGGTTGGATGTGATCGAAGTCGACACTATGGTTGATCGCGTACGGCGGTACTTGCGCAATCAGATTCTCAGCGGCGAATTGAAGCCGGGCGACAGGATTGTCCAAGGCGCGGTTGCCGACAAGCTGGGCGTCAGTCGCATACCCGTTCGTGAAAGCATCCATGCGCTGGTCAGCGAAGGGCTGGTTGAAGTGGAGCCGCATCACGGTGCTATTGTTGCACCGATCTCACTTCATCATGCCGAAGAAATGTTTAGCGTGCGTGCGCTTCTTGAAGAGCATTTATTGCGACTGGCATTTGAATCGAAAGAGTTGGAACCCGGTTTGAAATCGGCTCGAAAATTTCTCAATTTAATGAAAAGCAAAAGGCGCAAAATCTCTGAATTCGAGGAATGGAGCGACTATCATTGGGGGTTTCACAAGTCGCTCTATCAGTCGGCCAATCAACCGCATACGCTAGGAATTCTGAAAAATCTTTTCGTTCATTGCGAAAGATATCTTGCCCTTGAGAACGCCGATGCGCAGCTATCCAATGCCGATCAAAAAGATCATGAAAGACTTTTGGAATATATCTCAACAGGTGAAGAGGAAAAGGCTGTCGAGACGTTGCGGCACCACATTCTGAATACGCCAAAATTACTGCAGGAATTAATGGCCAGGAAGTTTTGAACCGCTCGCTAAAAAGGCCATGCATGAATACCATGCACGGCCGAACGAACATCCTTCATCGCCTGGACCGCGGCGACCATTTGTCCGCTACCAAAATCGTATAATGCCAGCGTCGATGGGGACGAGCCGCCAACCGCCGTGCCATTTTCCATCACGCACAAACCGCGACCAAAATGGGGGCGGGCCACCTGGTCATTCTTGACTGATGTCCAGTCCAATTCGTCCCGCTCGTAGCGGGGGACGGGTATGGCGGTCATGCGATCGCGAGTCGCGAACACCAGCTCATCGGCGGCGGTGTTGTTGAAGATGACGCCGTCTTGCCAGGGCTGAGCATTGTGTGTGCCGCACGGGATTTCGGCAAATTTGGCACAGCCCGCGCCGGTGTTGAACCGATACAGGCCGTCAAGCCGCAAGCCAGAGAAAAACAGACTCTCGTCCCGGAACGAAATCATGTTGATATGGCAAGCATTCTGGCGCGGTGGCCCCCGATGAATGTCGGACGGATCAAAACTTCTGGCAGCGGCAACACCGTCACGGCCATGTATAATATGCAGCCCCCAAATAGCCTTTCGCGTGTCGACATCGAACAGCAGGATGGAATCGAAACCCGTAGACGTCACGAACAGGCCGTGCTCGGTCAGGCATATCTCATGCGCATGTTTGAGATAGGGGTTTGTCAGCGAACCCTTGATTTTCATGTCGGGTGTGAAAATGAATATCTCATCGCTTGCTGCGACAAATATGTCGTCGCCCCTGATGGCAATCCCGCGAAGGCCGCGGTCGGCGCCCCGTCCTTCAAAATCTATCGCGCCAGAGTTATGATCGAACAGCTGTTCGGCAGTCTTGTTTTCAAAATCGACCACATAAAGCCCGCCATGACTCTCGCCTTGGAAAGCACCGCGCACGACGGAAGAAAACAGGAACCGGCTATTCGACAATTTAGACGCGTTTCTCAATAAAGTCCTTGGGATATGATATCCAATCCACTATGTCGAGACCATGTTTATCGAGGGTTGCCGGGTCAAAGAATTGGGCCGTATCGCAGGGGCTGAGGCGCTTGCCGATCGCGTTGCCAGCCTGACCCACGAACAATGGCGGGCAGACCGGTTGCGGCAGGAGCTGTTCAGCAATGTCCATGCCGATACCGAAACTCTGGTCTTGTTATTTTGTGACGGTTGGCCGGAAGTGGACGTCGAGAAACGCGCCGGATGGGCATTGCTCGCCGATGTCGCCTTGCCGGTTATGAATCATATTGTTCGCAACCATTATACAAAAGGCGGTGTTGTGCTGCGTGCAATGGTCGCGAAATTAAAACCCGGTGGGCATATCGCACGTCATTACGATGCGCACCCCAGCTTCGCGGCGGCACACCGGATCCATGTTCCGCTTGTCACAAACGAAGCGGTTAAATTCTGGATCGATGATGTGCAGTTCCGTTTCGATGCAGGCTTTGGCTATGAGATTAACAATCTGCTGAATCACGAAGTGAAGAATGACTGGGATAGCGACCGCGTTCATTTCATTTTCGATTATGCGCCGGCAGATCAGCTGCAATGACAAAAATTGCCCCAATCGATCGCGATAAAGCCGCAGAAGTTCAGGCTGCTTGTGAGGAGGCCTTGGCTATCAATCCGCACAATGCGGATGCGATGCACTTGCTCGGTGTGCTTAAATTCGATGCCGGGCTGCGGAAAGAAGGTATCGCGCTGGTTGAGGCTGCAATCAGGCTTTCCGCGAACAGCAACGCCTATAATGATTTGGGGCAAATGTGGGCGGCATTGGGTGAAGACGACCTAGCCGAACGCTGTTTCATGCGATCTATCGAACTGGATGACCGCAACAGCGATGCCATCCATAATCTGGGCCTGATGGCGCGCAAACGGGGCGAGTTGGGCATTGCTTTGGATTGTTTCGTCAAAGCCTGCGAGATTGATTCAACCAAGCCGCTTTATTTGCAAAGCCTTATTGACGCGCTCGTTGCCGATAACCTGCATGCGCGCGCGCTCCCCTTCATCGAAAAATTGCAGCAGCTTTATCCGAAAGATGTTGCCCTGCTGGCCAAAAAAGCATTGGCTCAGGAACAATTGGGGCAGTTCGATGGAGCGCGCTCGACCTATCATCAGATATTGGAGCTTGAGCCAAGCCATGCCCGGGCCATATCTGGATTGCTTATCTTGCCCGGCATCGCAGCCGATCATCTTCTGGATACAGGAGAGCAAGTGATGTCTAAACTGGCCGTGGGTGATGACGGCGTGATTGCTCTGGGTCACGCGCTGGGAAAGGCCTATGAGCGAAAGCGTGACTATAAGCGGGCCTTTTCCTGTCATGCCGAAGCCAATGCCGCACAACTCATCCGAAAAGGGCCATTGGATCGAAGCGAGGTTGCCAAGGCATTTGCGGCGATCCAAAGTGCCTGCTCGGCGGATACGCTTGCCCGATGGGCAGAGTTTGGCAGTGATGACACGCGGCCAATATTCGTGGTTGGCCTGCCCCGGACAGGGACCAGCCTTGTCGAACAGATTGTGGCAAGCCATCCCGATTGTTTTGGCGCCGGAGAATTGACGACATTTTCCCTTGGCGTGGATCGGGCGCTTGGCGGTATCAATACAGCCGCGAAATGGCCCGTGCTTTTAGACGGGCAAGATGCGCGCGACAGGATGGTGCATATCGCCGAAAGTTACGCTGCAAATCTGTCGCGTATTACGCCGCCTGAAGCGCTGCACACCGTCGACAAGTTCCCGCCCAATTTTCTTTACATCGGGCTGATCAGCTCCATCTTCCCGCACGCACGCATTATCCATTGCCATCGTGATCCGCGCGATGTTGCGCTGTCCTGCTTTTTCAACGCATTCGGCATGGACTATGATTACACCTTAAAGCTCAACGATTTCGCGTTTTACCACAGCCATTATCGTCAGCTGATGGACCATTGGCACCGGATATTGCCTGGTCGCATCATTGATGTCGATTATGCGGCCCTTGTCAGCGATCCGGACAGCCAGATTCCAAGGCTCGTTGAGTCGTTAGGACTTCCCTGGGCCGATAGCTGCCTGAACTATGAAAACACACAAAGGGCGGTCAGTACCCCGAGTTTCTGGCAGGTCAGACAACGTCCCTATAAATCATCAATCGGCATTTGGGAAAATTACCGCGACCAGATTGACCCTGTCCGTTTCACTCTTTGAATATTGGATCCAGCGCGCTCAATTGCGCAGCATAATTACGCCAGCGTCCAAGAGACGAATGATAGAGCGGTTGCCTGACTTGCCAATAGCTCTCGGTGCGAACCACCCGGTCGGTATGATGATAGGAAAGGCAGCCGGGATCCCAGTCCAACCTAATTTGCCCTATAATCCGGCGGAGTTCGCTTTCGGCATTTTTGACCAGCTTTTCGTAACACACCTTGATTGCCCGGCCATCCAGTTTGTCTATATCCTGCCGATATTGCTGCGAGCGTTGCTGAAAATCCTGCCAGCTTGTTGTGTAGTCGTTGGTGAAGCCGAAGCCGGTGCTCAGGCAAGAGGTGTATATATCGCGAGTGTCGCGCTGCATAGCGATGATCGGAGCATCTGGAAATAACGAAGCGATTTCAAAAATATGGTCGGCATTGCTAAGGCTTTTGTCGGTGAAATGGCTTTTGCCTTCCGGAACGCCGGATGCAATTTTGCGCAAATAGGCCAAGCCAAGCGCCGATCCCAATTCAGCGGAAGCTTGTATGGGACTGGCAAGGAAATCCGTTTCTCCGCCGCCGAATATCCGCGCATGACTCGCCAGCATTTGCTCAATCAGGCTGGTCCCTGAACGGGGCAGGCCGACTATGAAAATAGGACAGGGTAGCAATTTGGCAGAAGCTTTGTCGACAGCATCCGATCCCGGATTCTTGTGCTGTGTCGGCTTTGGGTGCCACGCGCCTTTTTGCAGACGCTGTATGTGTTTGGCCAAGATGAAGCAGCTATGGGCTTGGCCATAATCGTTCTGACGATCGTGCCACTTGCCGAGAGCATAAAGCAGCTTGATCGCTTCCGGCGATGTCCGTGTTTTGAGCGAATTGGCCTCAACCGCCGTTGCGACCTTGGCCGCAATAGCGGCGTGTTCTGTCGAAGCGGTAGCCCCTGGAAGGCTAAGCAATTCCGCCAATGCGCTTAGATGATCGGGAACCTTCGCCAAGACATCGAGATAGGCCGCCTCGGCCGCTTTAAATTTGCCCATTTGCTGCATGCAGTACCCCAGGCTGAAACGTGCTTCGGCATGGTCTGGCCACTCGGTCAAAACGCTTTCAAGATATCCGACGGCCTCAGGATGTCGTTTAAGCTCCATCAAAAGTCGCGCCAGATTAATCTGTGGGAGTGGGTTGGTCGGTTGGCGTTCAATAGCGGCAGCGTAGATATCAAGAGCCTCATCCGTTCGCCCAAGATCAGCCAGCACATTGGCCAGGCTATTGGCGAGGTCTGCATTGTCGGGAAACCGGCCTGCGCCTTCTGCAAAAATCCTGGCGGCTTCCTCCTTGCGCCGAACGATAACCAGCATCTGTCCAAGCGCAGAAAAATGATCGCTCCCGGCGTTGCCGCTAATTCTGTCGCGCAAATCGGCAATCGCCTCCTCGACGGCGCCGGCTTTGAAGAGCTCGATTGCTCGAGCAAGATCCGGGGACATAGGCAAACAAAACTCCGATATTATGGTCCCTTATTACGGCGAAATGCAACGAACAGCTAGGCAAAACATAGGATATAATATCCAATCTTATTGCCATTCGCCTCGATTTGAGCTAAGATCTTTTTACTTCCTTAAGGAATTGAAAAAATTTGCTTTTATGAAAGGCTGGGCTTGACCAGCTTTCGTTTTCTCCAACTATCTGAGGCTTCATGACTAAGGGTGACAAGATACTATGCGCGATATCAGGAGCGCGAAAATGAGCCGCTACTTCGCTTTGCCTTCGATTTTCGGCGTTTTTCTGCTGGCGGCTCAAGCCAGCGCGAACGATAGTGAACCAAGCTACCCGGACACCCACATTCACCGGCAGGCTGACGAAGCGGCAGCGTCGCCGATCACGCTGGATATCGTTTACACTGGCGAGGTGGGTGGTGTCGCCTCGGGGGGTTTGCGGCGCGATGTGCGCTATCTGGATAATCTCGATATTGTG
>JBOFLS010000213.1:0-3855 GCA_051657985.1 Sphingorhabdus sp.
TTCCGCCCGATCAGTTCCTTCATGATCTCGCTGGTGCCGCCGAAGATCCGCGTTACGCGCGCACCCCGCCAGGCCTTGGCGATGGCATATTCGTTCATATAGCCCGCACCACCGTGCAGCTGCAGGCATTTGTCCATCACTTCCCATTGCAGCTCGGTGTGCCATAGCTTGGCCGCCGCGCCCTCTTCGGCAGTCAATTCCTTTTTCATATGCCGGGCCAGCGCCCAGTCGAGATGCGCCCAGCCGACCTGCAATTTGGTCTTCAGATCGGCCAGGACGAAACGGGTGTTCTGAAAATCGAGAACCGTCTTGCCGAACGCCTTGCGGTCGCGGCAGAAGGCGACGGTATCGTCGAATGCCTTCTGCGCGCTCGATTGCGCCGATACCGCGATCGACAACCGTTCCTGCGGCAGTTCGCTCATCAGATAGATGAACCCCATGCCTTCCTGGCCCAAACAGTTGGTCATCGGCACGCGGACGTCTTCAAAGAACAACTCGGAGGTGTCGGCCTCGTCCATCCCGATCTTGTCGAGATTGCGCCCGCGTTTGAACCCCTCGCTGTCCGCTTCGACAAGGATGATCGAAATGCCCTTCCAGGCGGGTTCGACCTCGCTATCTGTCTTGGCACAAACGAGGATCAGGTCGGCATTCTGGCCATTGGTGATATAGGTTTTCGATCCGTTGATGACATAATGATTGCCATCCTTCTTGGCAGTCGTACGCATGCCTTGCAGGTCGGAACCGGTGCCCGGCTCGGTCATCGCAATCGCGGTAATCGTCTCACCCGAAACCAGGCGCGGCAGCCAGTGCTTCTTCTGCTCCTCCGAACCGTAGGAGACCAGATAGTTGATGACGATATCGGACTGCAGCGAAAAGCCCGTCGCGACGCCGCCATAGTAGGAGGACTCCTCATCGACGATCGCGTTATAGCCAAAGTCGAGGCCAAGGCCGCCATATTCCTCCGGTACGGTGGGGCAGAGCATGCCTAGCTCACCGGCTTTGGGCCAGATGTCTTTTGGCACAATACCTTCGTCGGCCCACTTATCGGCATTGGGGGCAACTTCCTTCAGCAGGAATTGGCGGACCGTTTGCCGGAAAGCCTCATGGTCTTCGTTGTAAGCGGTGCGGGGGATGACATCCAATGACATGGCGCGGTTCTCCTAATGGCGATTGGGCGCCAGTGACAGGAGTTCCGTACTATCGTCAAGACGAAATTTAATCGTATGATTAAATGGCTTCGCCTGCGGCGCGCGCCCTTTCGACGACGGTAGCCGTTGCTTGCGGAACGTTGCGATAGGCATGGATAAACAGCGCTATCGAGATCGGCGTTGCGCCGAGCAAAGCCAGCAATCCGGTTGCGCGGTCGCCGGTTATGGTCGCGATATAGCCTGCAAGATAGGGACCAAGGCCAAGCCCGATCAGCGTCGTTGCCACGAAAAAGGTCGCCGTTGCCACCCCCCTCATCCGGGGTAGCACCAGATCCTGCGTCGTGGCAGCGCAAGCTCCGAGCGCCGATGCCCCGAAAATGCCAATGACGAAATTGGTGAAATAATAGATCGCGGCGTTATCGGTGGTGAAGCAGACGATGTAGAAGGGCACAGGGGCAATCACGCCGAACAGCGCGACGATCAGCCGCCCGGCCGGATTTTTCGCGCGGAAGTAATCCGCCATCCAGCCACCCAGGATCACGCCGATAAATCCGGCCAGTGCGCCAGGCGCGCCGACCCATAAGGCCGCCTCATGCTTGGTCGCGCCAAGCACGCTTTCGGCATAGGGTGCCGACCAGAAACTGACGGCATAGGCACCGAAAGCGATGAAGCCGTAGCCGATCGCCGTGGTCAGGAATGCGGGCGTCCCCCACATCAGCGTGAATGTGGGCTTGTCACTTTGACGTAGCGAGGAGGCCCAGGAAAACACTGCATAGGCCCCAATCCCGATCGCACCGAACTGGAGCTTGCTGGTATAGCTGCTGCCGGTTACGATGATCAAGGCATAAGCAATCGCGGCTATGGTCAGCGCCACGGCAATGTTAATCGTCAACGCCTTGCTGCCTCGCCGCGCGGCACCGATCAGCGTCAATGGCGGGATAACCGCTACAAGCTCATCGAAAAACGCCTTGAAAGGACGAGCAGACGGGGCCGTTTCCAGCCCTTCGAACACGCCGCGTGGAGGTTCGCGCAAACTTGCAACCCAGATGGCGAGCAGCAGACCGGGCAAGCCTACGGCCATGAACGCCGCCTGCCAGCCGACCAGGCCAAGCGGCCCGCCGCCCGGATAGGCCGCGTTCCAGGCCCCGACGATATAGCTACCAATCAGCAGCGAAAGCCCGCCACCGATATACAGCCCCGAGGCGTAGATCGACAGCGCCGTGGCGCGCTGCTTTTTCGGGAACCAGTCGGAAATCAGCGAATAGGCGCTGGGGCTGGCCGATGCTTCGCCAATGCCGACGCCGAAACGGGCAAGCGTCAACTGCGTCCCGTCCTTGGCAAAACCCGAAAGCGCGGTCATCCCCGACCAGACCGTCAAGCCGATCGCCAAAAGGCGTGTGCGGTTCCAACTGTCCGCCAGTTTGCCCAAGGGGATACCGAACAGCGCATAGAATACACCGAAAGCCGTGCCGTAAAGAAAGCCGAGATGGGCATCGCTAATGCCCAGATCGGCTTTGATGTCGTTGGCCAGAATCGCCAATATCTGCCGGTCGATGAAGTTGAACATGTAAACTACGACCAGTATGCCGAGCACATACCAGGCATAGGGACTGGCTTTCTGCTCGACTTCGTCTGCTTGCGGTGTATCGATGTTGACGCTGGCCGACAAAATCTCTCTCCCTGCGATTGCCTCTGGCTTTGTCCCTGGGCTAGCAGAGGCAATGTAAAGCGCAAGCGGGGAAAAATGATGGTGATATCGGTATTGATGGTTTGTCTGGGAAATATCTGCCGTTCGCCGATCGCGGAGGCAGCCCTTCGCCATCATGCACGCGACATGGGGCTGGATATCGAGATCGATTCGGCGGGCACGGGCGACTGGCATATCGGCCATCCGCCCGACAAACGCGCACAGGAAGTGGCGAAACGGCTGGGTGGCATCGATATCAGCGGGTTGCGCGCACGGCAGGTTTCTCGCGAAGATTTTCTCCGCTTCGACCATATCATTGCGATGGACGATCAGAATTTGCGCAACCTTAAGGCGCTGGCTCCGGCCGATGCGACGGCGCGGCTGTCGATGTTGCTCGACCATCTGCCGGGGCATGAAGGGCGGGCGGTTGCCGATCCCTATTATGGCGACGATGCAGGCTTCGAAACCACATGGCGCGAAGTCGATGCGGCGACAAAGGAACTGGCAAAGCGGTTGGCCAGTTCCTAGATAGATGGGAATGCCACCAGACATCGCAACAATCGCCGCCCGTGTCCGCTCCCAAGCGGATTGCTTGCCAACGCTTTACAAGGCGATCGATTTCGACACGCCCCCCGAACGTTTCACCACCGATCCCGAGATGCGCAGCGAACTTTCGGGAATGAAGGGCAAGAACCGGGCGGATTTTTTGGCCGATGGCGAACTGGTCGCCCGCCTGCGTGAGTATACCCTGCTCGGCGATATCACTGGCGATGCCTATGCTGCGCTGATGCCCCAATATGGGTTTCGTCGGCTGGTCGATATGCTGGAGGAGGCGTGCGACAAGGGCATAGACAAGGTCGAAGATGCGCCGCCCGAACTGATCGCCCTCATCGCCGAGATGGAGCACGCGCCCGACTGGGTCGATATGCGGTTGGTCGAAAAGGGCGCGCGGGCGGAGCGTAACAGCGTTGCCAATATCTCGCCTTTCGCGATCCGCGGTGCCTTCATCGCAACTTTCCT
>JBOFLS010000214.1:0-6388 GCA_051657985.1 Sphingorhabdus sp.
GAAGGGACACACTCCTCGACATCTTCACCCGCACGATGAAGATTGCCACATTCGACGAGAAGGTGCGCGGGCTGATCGCCGGCGGCACGATGGCGACCATGTATTACACCGTGCGCGGGCAGGAGCTGGTCTCCGCCGCAGCGATGGCCGCGCTCAATACCGACGACTATCTGGTCACCACCTATCGCGGCCAGCATGACCAGATCGCCAAGGGCGTGCCATTAGGTCCGCTGCTAGCCGAGATTGCCGGGCGGCAGACGGGCACGTGCAAGGGCAAGGGCGGGTCGATGCACATCACCCATCCGGACTCGGGCGTGATGGTCACGACTGGGGTAGTCGGATCGGGCCTGCCTATCGCCAACGGCCTCGCCATGGCCGCGCAAAACCGCAAGGACGGTCGCGTCGCCGTCACCTGTTTCGGCGATGGCGCGACCAATATCGGCGCTTTTCACGAAGCGCTGAACATGGCCGAGCTGTACAAGCTGCCCGTCATCTTCATCTGCCAGAATAATCATTATGGCGAACACACCGCCTTTGCCGATCATACCAAGGTCGAAAGCATTGCCAAGCGCGCCGACGCCTATGGGATGAAGGGCGTGAAGGTGGACGGTAACGATGCCATCGCAATGTACAGCGCGGTCAAGGAAGCCGCCGACCGCGCCCGTGCCGGCGAGGGCCCGACGCTGATCGAGGCGATGTGCTACCGCATGATGGGGCATTTCTTCGGCGCGGACTTTTCCTACATGCCCAAGGAGCATCTGGAGGAAATGGCTGCCGCCGATCCGTTGCCCCGCATCCGCAAGCTGCTGCTCGATCATCAGTTTACGGAAGGCGAACTGGACGCGGTGGTCGCGGGTATCGATGCCGAGGTCGAGGCGGCGGTCAAATTTGCGCTCGAAAGCCCGATGGCCGATCCGGCAGAGGTCAAAAAAGATGTATTCGAAGAGGAGATCGCATAATGGCCAAGATGAGCATGGTCGCCGCGATCAACCGCGCGCTCGATGAGGCGATGGCCGCCGACGAGGGCGTGATCATCCTGGGCGAGGATGTCGCGGCCAAACAGGGCGGCGGGGTGTTCAAGATCACCGCCGGCCTCACCGAAAAATATGGCGAACACCGCGTGCGCGCGACGCCGATTTCGGAACAGGCGATCATGGGCGCCTGCGTCGGTGCGGCACTGGCGGGGATGCGACCGATTGCCGAAATCATGCTGATGAACTTCCTGACCGTTTCGATGGATCAGCTGGTCAACCATGCCGCCAAGCTGCGCTTCATGTCTGGCGGGCAAACCAATGTGCCGCTGGTCGTGCGCTGCACCACCGGGGTTGGCGTCGGCTTTGGCGGGCAGCATTCGGATATGCTGGAGGCATGGTTTGCGCATGTGCCTGGCCTGAAGGTTGTGACGCCGTCCAATCCGCTCGATGCGCTCGGCCTGATGCGGTCCGCCATCGACTGCAACGATCCGGTGATCTTTATCGAGAATATCCTTTGCTACGGCATGACCGCCGACGCGCCCCAGGGCGAGCATAAGGTGCCGCTCGGCAAGGCCGCGGTGGCGCGCGAGGGCACCGATATCTCGATCATCACCTATGGCCGCTGCGTGCTCGATGCGCTCGAGGTGGCCGGGCAGCTGGCCGAGGAAGGGGTGTCCGTAGAGGTCATCGACCTCAGGACCATCGCACCTTATGACGAGGCAACGGTGCTGGCATCGGTGAAGAAAACAGGCCGCGCCGTAGTGCTGCATGAGGCGGTGAAGGCTTACGGCACGGGTGCAGAGATTGCCGCGAACCTCAACGAAAAACTGTTCGGCCAATTAAAAGCCCCGGTCACCCGGCTAGGCGGGGCCTTTTCGGCGGTACCAATGGCCAACACGCTCGAGCAAGCCTGGATCCCGACCAAGGATGGCATCAAGGATGCGGTGCGCGCGGCGATGGGCTGGAAGGGGTAGCTTAACCAACCCCTTCAGCCCCGTTCGTGTCGAGCGCAGACGAGACACTCGGCGGTCGCACACAACCTCACGGCCTCTCGTCTCCGCTCGAGGCGAACGGATACTGAAAAGATTAAATTAACACGGAGAGCAAACGAAATATGCCAACCGAAATCCGCATCCCCAAAATCGGCATGTCCGCCACCGAAATGACCCTCTCCGAATGGATGTTTGAAGACGGTGAGGAGGTCGCAAAAGGCGATGTGATCTACACCGTGGAAACCGACAAAACCATAACCGAGATCGAAGCCCAGGCCAGTGGCGTGCTACGCGTGGTGGGCGTGGAAGGAGAGGTCTATCCGGTAGGCGCACTTGTTGGAACAATCGAATAATGGATCGGAGCGGGGTGATCGTGCGTTAGGCTTATCTGGGGGCAACCAATGATCGGAACCCATTATGCCGCTTCGTCGCCTGATTATCGAAACCCAGCTTGCCAATGGCACCCCCGTCTGCCTGCGTACTATCCGCCCGAGCGATGAGGATCGGTTGCGCGAGGGTATAAGGGCGATGTCGGATCAGTCGCGCTATCAGCGGTTCTTTACGGCCTTTCATGATCCACCGCCGGCGGTGGTACGACGGTTAAGCGCTGTCGACGGGCACGATCATATCGGCTGGGGCGCAATCCGTTCCGATACGGAAAAGCCTTTGCCGATCGGCGCGGCGCACGCGATCCGTTCCATAGACGATCCTAAAAAAGGCGAATTGGCCGTAGCGCTGCTAGACGATTATCATGGCCAGGGGCTTGCCCGGATGCTGATCGCGCTGGTGCTGTTCGATTGCATCGAAGAGGATATGCCAACCCTGGAGATGGAAGTCATGGCGACAAACAGCGCTGCAGTGCGGCTGGTGCAGGCGCTGGGGGCAAGGCGGGTCGATAATCTGGATATTGTCGATCGCTATATCCTTGATGCGGCCAGCACGCTTGAACGGGTGCGGAGCAGCAATCCGACTAGGGCACTGCAGGATATCTTTGCGGTGCGTGGTTCCAAAGCAAATTCCATCGCTTTCAGTGCACCGCTTCGAGACGTGAAGACGTTAAATATACCGTAATCCTAAGGATTATCAGCAGCCGACGCCGGCAATTCCCCACTAAGATATTTGTCCATCGTTTGGTGGAAATGCCGGATGCGGCTTTCCTGATAATGGCCGAGTTCGATCGCCTTGTTCCTTGATGCCTTCATTCCCGTTTGCACATAAGGCAGGTTTGACATGTCCTGATCGAACACCCCGGCCAACGCTGCGCCGATATAGTCGCTTGCCGCCGCAAACGGTTCGCCATCGGGTATCAGGAACATTGGTTCAGTCTTGGACGGCTTTTCGCCGACTGGGGTACGCGACAGGATGCGGACCTCCATCAGGCAGTTGTCGGCATCGGGCCAAGGCCGCCAGCGATAGACTATATTGGGTACCATCCCGCCCCACGGTGCCCAGTTGGGGAAAATATTGTAAGTGAAATTGTCGAGCAGCTCGCTGTCGGTATAGCCTTTATAGTCATGCCCGTTTGCCTTGTGGAAAGCCTCGCGATTGCCTTCCGCAAGCACCTTGCGCGCTAGCCACGGATCGTCGGCATCAAAACCCCGGAGATCCGGACTCGCATCGATGCCGCCGCGCCTGGAACGGGCGTCACCTTTGCCACCGGTAAATTCGGCCAGCGACTTGATGACATGCATCTGGTCCTTACCTTTCAGATGCGGGCTGAGTGCGGCCGATGGTGTGATCGCGCGGTTCATATGATCGCCGTAAAGGTCATACCGCGTGTTGGCGTCGCCGGTGAAGCCCAATATCTGCGGGTGTGTGACGATCGAGTGCCAAGCCTCCATAAAGGCCTCGGCCACCGCCTTCCAGTTGGCCGGGATGACCTTGCCGATCCATGCAGCCGTATGGCACTCGTCCAATCGCCAATTATCGTAATGCTCAACGCCGGGGCCGACCCAGTCCCGAAAAGGCGGCAAATTGTGGTTTTCGGTAATTAGGATGAAGCCATGCCACCGATCGACCTTCAGTTCGGGTAAGGACATGTCCTTCGCCTTCAGATGCTCAAAATCCCAGTCGCATGGCATCTCCTTCAAGGAGCCGTTGTTATTCCAGGTAAAGCCATGGAATGGGCAACGCAGATTGACCGCAGGTCCGCTTTCCAGTCGCAGCTTGCGTCCCCTGTGTAGGCAGACATTGTAGAAGGCGCGCACTGATCCATCCGGCTGGCGGACCAATAAAAAGCTCTTGTCGCCCAGTTCGTAAACCACCGTATCGCCCGGTTCGGGCATATCCTCCTCGCGCGTGGCGAACTGCCAGACATTGGGCCACATTTTTTCATCCTCTTCCCGTTTGAAGGCGGGCGAGGTGTAGCGATCGGTCGAGAGCGGTTCGTTGCCGAATGTCTGATTCGATTCCATCAAAAGATAGTCCGGTGCAGGCCGCGTATCGGCTTTTAGCATATCGGTATAGCTGGGCCCGGGGCAGCGGGTTGCAGCAATTTGGGGGTCTTGGTCGGCCATGACTCTTACGATCCTCACACTTATTGCAGTGTCCTTGATGGCGGCATAATGCCATGCTGAAACGCGCATGCAAGCTGTCGCATATAATAGGAGAGACCGGATGTCGGGACCGGGTTTGAAAGGCAAGATAGCGCTTATTACCGGGGGGACTTCGGGAATAGGCGCAGGCACCGTGCGGCATTTCCGACGGGAAGGGGCCGAGGTTGTCTTCACCGGTTCGAACGCTACGGCAGCTGCCGCAATCGAGGTCGAGACGGGTGCGCATTTCGTAGCGCAACGGGTGGAAGACCCGGCGGACTGGCCTATGGTGATGGATATGATCCGGAGTCGCTTCGGCAGACTCGATGTCGCCTTCGCCAATGCCGGCACTGAAAAAGGCGATGCAGATATCGAGAATGTCAGCTTCGAAGGCTGGCAGTCGATTCTGGCAGTCAACTTGACCGGGGTGATGCTGACGGTGCAGAATGCGGTACGAATGATGCGGGCCAATCCGGATGGCGCGAAGGGTTCGATCATCCTCAATTCATCGATGAATGCGCAGCGGCCTTTGGGGAATTACGTTGCCTATTCGACCACCAAGGGGGCGCTGATCGCGCTCGCTAAATCGACCGCGGTGCATTGTGCGCAATCCAAAACCGCGATTCGTTGCAACTCGATCCACCCCGGCGTGGTCGAAACCGAAATGATCCGCGCAATCATCGATGGCGCGCCTGACCCTGCCGCCGTGCGCGCGCAATTTGAGGCGATGGCGCCGATGGGCCGGATGGCGCAGGTTGAGGAAGTGGCGGCGCTGGTGGCGTTTCTCGGATCGGACGAGGCGGCGTTTATCTCGGGTTCCGAATATGCGATCGATGGGGCCAGCAATGCGGGGATGATGGGAGTTTAGGCTGAACGAGCCCCTTCGTTTCACTACTTTCGTCATTCCCGCGAACGCGGGAATCCATCACTTGAGGATCAAATTTCAACCCTCGGTGATGGACCCCCGCCTTCGCGGGGGTGACGAAAATAGGTTATTCACGATGATAGCTAAGCAGCCGCCCCCAAATAGCCCAACTGCCCGGCCTTGAACACCGACTGGCTGCGGTTGACCGCATTCAGTTTCTCGCCCGCGCGCTGCACATGGTAGCGCACCGTTGCATGGCTCAAATCGAGGATCATGCTGATTTCCTTGTCGGTCTTGCCGATGGCGGCAAAGCGCAGGCATTCGACCTCGCGTTTCGACAGGCGGCAGTCCGACGGGATCCATTGCTGGGTTTTCGCGATCATCGCATAGCTGGCAAGATAGCGTCGCGCGAGGGCGGCGAGCAGTTCGCCCTTTTCGGCAAATTGCTCGGCCAGGTCGCGCCATGCATAATCGATGGGTGTGTAACTGGCTGCTGCGATCTGGCCGAAGGAGAGATGCACCGGCACCACGATCGCCGAGGGGGCGAGCACGAATTTCTTGAAATCGGCAAAGCTCAGCGCATCGAGATATTTGTTGGGGAAGGAAGTGCGCGCGCCTTCCTCATTGCACCAGAAGGGCTCGCTTTCATAGCGGCAGGCGCGGGGCAGTGGCGAAACCAGGGCGAGTCGCCTATCCTCCCACCAGCGTTCGCCATCGTTGCACCAACCGAAAACGTCAGCATTGATAACCGCGCCATCGGGGTCGGTCAGTTGGTCGGGCGAAGCAATGTCGGGGGTCGCAGCGATCCGGAAACCATGGTTTTTCGCTGCTTTATGCAATGCAAGCGAGGCGGGCCGGATTTCATTCAGGCTATGAATGGTAACACTGTCGATCAGTTCGGTTGGCCAGCGCATATGTGTCTCGAGAAGGCAGGTCGCGACTGCCATCTGTCTCTCCGCGGCCAATGCTAACCGCATGCTTGCCCTATGGGAATATAGGAAATTACAGAGGCGCGGCATCGAG
>JBOFLS010000215.1:0-8680 GCA_051657985.1 Sphingorhabdus sp.
TACGCAGGCCAGACCTTTGGGAGCGTTACAAGAACGCTCGGGACTGACCTGCCTCTGGCGCGCGGCGCGAAGAAGGAAGAAGACAGGCCATGAACCTGATCCAGACTTTGGAGCAAGAGGCCATCGCGGCTCTTGTCGAAAACAAGAAGCTCCCCGAATTTCGGGCGGGCGATACGCTGAAGGTCGGCGTGAAGGTGATCGAGGGCGACCGCACCCGTGTTCAGTTCTACGAAGGCGTGTGTATCGCGCGTTCGAACAAGGGCATGGGATCGAACTTCACCGTTCGCAAGATGTCCTTCGGTGAAGGCGTGGAGCGCGTATTCCCGCTCTATTCGCCCAACATCGAAAGCGTCGAAGTCGTCCGCCGCGGTGCGGTGCGTCGTGCAAAGCTCTATTACCTGCGCGGTCGCACCGGTAAGAAGGCGCGTATCGCCGAGCGCAAGATTACAACCAAACAGGAAGCCCAAGGCTGATCCCGTCTGGTTGCGCGAAACCAAGATAACCGAAAGGGCCGGGATCCAGATAAAGGACCCCGGCCCTTTTTCGTTGGAGTTGGAGATGAGAGAGAAAAAACTTCCGCTTCGGTCCGTTCGCCTCGAGCCCTTCGACAGGCTCAGGATAAACTTCGGGGCTTCGCCCCGAAGACGAGAGGCCTTGCAGTCCGGCACGGTGTCTCGTCTTCGCTCGACACGAACGGGTTTGGTTGGTGCTTTGATAGCTGGAGCGATTATGGCGACTTCTAACCCTGCAACTGCTCAGGAAAGTGCGGAACTCAGCCTGGAGCGCGTCTTCGCCAGTCCGTCGATCAACGGACCATCGCCGCGCATGGTAAAGCTATCACCCGATGGCAAATATCTAACGAGCCTGCGTCCACGCCCCGATGACAAGGACCGGTTCGACCTCTGGTTCCTCGATACCGCCAGCGGTAAGTGGAAGATGCTGGTCGATTCGACCAAGCTTGGCACCAGCGGCGAGATTAGCGAAGCCGAAAAAATGCAGCGCGAACGCGCACGCATCGGCGGAACCAAGGGCATTGTCGCTTATGATTGGTCTCCCGACAGCCGCTCGCTGCTGGTGCCGATCGATGGCGACCTGTTTTTGGCCGACCTCAAGGGCAAGGTAACGCGGCTGACGGAGACACCGACAAGCGAACTCGATGCGACCGTCAGCCCGCTCGGCCGTTATGTTAGCTTCGTCCGCGACCAGAATCTGGTGGTGGCCGAACTGCCCAACGGCGGCTCTGAGGTTGCGCTGAGCGAAGATGGTGGCGGCACGCTGAGTTATGGCGTTGCCGAATTTGTAGCCCAGGAAGAAATGGATCGGACCCGCGGCCATTGGTGGGCGGCCGATGAAAGCGCGATTGCCTTTGCCCGGGTTGATGAAAGCGGCGTGAAGGTTGCAACTCGCACCGCGATCGGCGCGGAAGGCGCGCGTGTGTTTGAACAACGCTATGCCTTTGCGGGCACCGATAACGCGAAGGTCGACCTGTTCGTCTGGCACGCTAAGGGGCGCAAGGCGGTGCAAGTCGATCTGGGGGCAAACCCGGATTATTATTTGGCCCGCGTCGACTGGATGCCCGACAACAAGACATTGATCGTCCAGCGCCAGTCGCGCGACCAGAAGATGCTCGATGTGCTGAAGGTCGATGGCGCAACCGGTGCGTCCAGCGTGGTTTTCAGCGAAACCGCCAAAAGCTGGGTCAACCTGCACGATAATTTCCGCGAGGTCGATCAGGATAGCCTATTATGGACATCCGAGCGCGACGGCTTCAGCCACATTTACCTTAACCGCAAAGACCAGTGGACGCAGCTGACCAGTGGCTTGTGGAGCGTCAACAAGATCGTCGGTTTCGATAAGAAGAGCGGCGCAATTTACTTTACCGGAAATAGAGACGACGCCACCGAGCAGCATCTGTACCGTGTCAATATCAAAGGCGGTGAAGTCGAGCGGCTGACGGCGCCGGGTGCCTGGCACGAAGCAACGATGAACAAGGCCGCAAGCCGTGCGATCATCCGCCGCGCCGCGCCCAATCAGCCCGAGCAGGTCTATCTAGCCGATGCGAATGGCAAGCGCCTTGCCTGGATCGAGGAAAATGCGGTGCAGGGCGATCATCCTTATGCGCCGTTCGCCAAAGACCATGTAATGCCGACCTTCGGCAGTATAAAGGCAGAGGATGGCACCGAGCTGAAGACCAAACTGCTGCTCCCCAAGATGGAGCCGGGCAAGCGCTATCCCGTGTTTGTGCAAGTCTATGGCGGGCCGGGTGCAGGGCGGCAGGTGACCAAGAACTGGGGCGGCGGCGCGCTGCACCAATATCTGGTTGATCGGGGCTGGATCGTCTTTTCAGTGGACAATCGCGGCACCCCCGATCGCGGCAAGGCCTTTGAGGACCATATCTATCGCGCGATGGGTAGGGTAGAGGTTGCTGACCAGTTGGCAGGTGTTGAATGGCTGAAGAGCCAGCCCTATGTCGATCCCAAACGCATTGCCGTTTATGGTTGGTCCTATGGCGGCTATATGACGCTGAAGCTGTTGCAGGCGGCCCCCGGCACCTTTGCGGCAGGCGTGTCGGGCGCGCCGGTGACCAAATGGGAATTGTATGATACCCATTATACCGAACGCTATATGGGCGACCCGCGTCGGGTGCCTGAGGCTTATGAAAAGGCCAATGTTGTGCCGCATGCGGGCAAGATCGCCGATCCGTTGCTCCTGATCCACGGCATGGCTGACGACAATGTTGTCTTCGACCATTCGACTGCGCTGATGGCGTCGATGCAAGGCAACGCGCAAAAATTCGAAACGATGGTTTATCCGGGGCAAACGCACCGGGTGGCCGGCCCGAAGGTGAGTGTGCATCTGTGGAAGACGATCCTCGCTTTCCTCGATCGCAATATGAAGAATAAGGAAGATTAAAATGGGTTACAGGGTAGTAGTTGCAGGCGCCACGGGCAATGTCGGGCGCGAGATGCTGAACATCTTGGCGGAACGCGAGTTTCCCGTGGATGAAATCGCCGCGGTCGCTTCTTCGCGTTCGGCGGGCGAGACGATCGATTTCGGCGAAACCGGTAAAACCCTGAAGATCCAGAATATCGAACATTTCGATCCAAGCGGATGGGATATCGCGCTGTTCGCCATCGGATCGGATGCGACCAAAATCTATGCACCGAAGTTTGCAGCCGCAGGCTGCACCGTGATCGATAACAGTTCGCTGTACCGGATGGATCCCGATGTACCGCTGATCGTGCCAGAGGTAAATCCTGACGCCATTGACGGTTACAAGGCGCGCAACATCATTGCCAATCCCAATTGCTCAACAGCGCAAATGGTCGTCGCGCTGAAGCCGTTGCACGATGCGGCGAAGATCAAGCGTGTCGTCGTTGCGACCTATCAGTCGGTGTCGGGCGCGGGCAAGGAAGGGATGGACGAACTGTTCGAACAATCGCGCAACATTTTCGTCGGCGATCAGGCCGAACCGAAAAAGTTCACCAAGCAAATCGCCTTCAACGTGATCCCGCATATCGATAAGTTCCTTGAAGATGGTTCGACCAAGGAAGAGTGGAAGATGGTGGCTGAAACGAAAAAGATACTCGACCCTAAGGTGAAAGTCACCGCCACTTGCGTGCGTGTGCCGGTGTTCGTCGGTCATTCGGAGGCGATCAACATCGAATTCGAAAACGAGCTTTCGGCTGAAGACGCGCAGAAAATCCTGCGCGAAGCCCCCGGCGTGATGCTGGTCGATAAGCGCGAGGATGGCGGCTATGTGACGCCGATCGAATGTGTGGGCGATTACGCCACCTTCGTCAGCCGCGTGCGCGACGACTCCACCGTGGATTATGGGCTGAGCCTGTGGTGCGTTTCGGATAATCTGCGCAAAGGCGCGGCGCTGAACGCGGTCCAGATTGCCGAGTTGCTAGGGCGACGTCATTTGCAGAAGGGATAAAACGAAACGGGCATAGGCATATCGATATGCCTATGCCCGTTTGGTCGTTAGGATCAGGATCTATTTGCCGCTTTTAGCCGTCTTACTGCCATTTGCTTCGATATCCTGAGGCATTTTACGATCGTCTTTATCGTTGTCCGCTTCATTCTGCGATTGTTCCCGACTTTCGAAAGCCGCTTTGGACGAATCGTCTTTCCCACCGCTGCTGCGCACCTCGATACGCTTTGACGTCTCTTGCTGGGTGGGCTGACCGAGCGATACCGTTAGCACGCCATCCTTGAAATCTGCCTGCACGGCATCCGACTGGGGCTGAAAAGGCAAGGAAATCCTGCGTGTAAACGCACCATAGCTGCGCTCGACGATCTGAGCCTTTTCATTCTGGCGCTGATTGCGCTTCTCGCCGCTGATCGTTAGCATGTCGCCGTCCAGACGTATGTCGATATCTTCGGGCGCGCATCCGGGGAGTTCGGCCGAGAGTTCCAATCCCTTTTCGGTCTGATGCAGGTCAATGCGGGGGCCAGTCATCATATTCTGCATGCCAACATTCATGCTGGCACCCATACCCCGCATGGTATCGTCGAAAAGCCGGTTCATTTCGCGGTGCAATTCGAAAAAAGGTTCTGCTGATCCAAACAGTCCTCTGTTGCCGGTTAGAGGTGCAAGGAAACGCGAAGCCATGACAATTCTCCTCACTAAGTTGAACTGCGCAGCCAACGATTAAAGGAAATCAAGGTTCCGCAGCTATTGCGCGCCGGGCATGGAAATCTTGCATTGCGCGATAAACCGATGCACTCTGCAAGATAAGGAGTTTGGATAAAATGAAGCTCGAAGGCGGCTGCCAATGTGCGCGTATTCGCTACTCGGTTGAGATCGATGATTTCGAAGCTTACCTTTGCCATTGCCGCATGTGCCAGCGAGCAACGGGCGGAGTTTCGATCGCGTTCAAAAATGTGGATAAGGCGAAGCTGAGCTGGTCGCGGGTACCGGAATATTATAGCTCCTCGCCTATCGCACGTCGGCCTTTTTGTCGGGAGTGCGGGACGCCTTTGGGTTTCGAATATCCCGATCATACGCAATGCGATTTGACTGTTGGCAGTTTCGATGATCCGCATCATTTCATACCCGTCGCGCACTTTGGTGTGGAATCGATGCACGAGGCGTGGATTGATACCAGCACGTTGCCACGGGAACGGGCCGATGAATATGAGAAGCTGATCACGCGCTGGCGGGATGCCGGCCTCGATATTCCTTGACGGGGTAAGGCATATTCTTTGAAAAAGACGAAATTTGCTTTCCTACATGGTGCCTACGTGCTTATCCAAAGCCGATGAGCCACGCTTTTTTCTTGTTAGGAAAATTTTGAAAGACCGGCGGCTTATCATTGTCCGAAAATGGGCAATTCACTATCAACTTGCGCAGTTTTCCGCGGGTTGTGATGGGGCAAACAAATGATAAAATCCTCTTCATTTCATGCGCCGGATGGTACCAAAATCATATGGCATGAAATTGGCCCAAAAACCGATACTGGCCGCCCGCTGATCCTGATCCATGGGCTTTTCAGCGAGTCCGATACCAACTGGATCAAGTTCGGTCATGCCGCGCTGCTGGCCGAGGCAGGGTTCCGCGTCATCATGCCCGATCTGCGTGCACATGGCGAGAGCGACAAGCCGCATGATCCGGCCTTTTATCCCAAAGACATATTGGCTGATGATCAGTTTGCGCTGATCGAGCATCTGGGCCTAAGTGATTTCGACCTGGGCGGCTATTCGCTGGGTGGAAGGACGGTTGCGCGAATGCTGGCGCGGGGGTGCAGGCCCGGTCATGCGGTCATTTCAGGGATGGGGCTCCAGGGGTTGACCGATACCGAGGCGCGGGGCGATCATTTCCGCCATGTGCTGACCAATTTGGGTAAGCATGAACGCGGATCTCCCGCCTTCATGGCGGAAGCTTTCCTGAAGACCACCGGCGGCGATCCGGTCGCGCTGCTGCGGATACTCGACACGTTTGTCGATACCCCCGTTGAGGCGATTTCGCGCTTCGACATACCGGTCGGCATAGTCTGCGGCGAGCAGGACGATGATAACGGTTCGGCGCAAGCCCTGGCCGATGCCTTACCTCAAGGTGAACTCATCGCGGTGCCGGGCAATCATATGAGCGCGGTGACGAAACCCGAATTGGGCATTGCAATCCGCGATTTTCTGCTGGGGGGGACGGAGAATGAGCGATAACAGGCTTGAAAAACGTTTCTGGAGATATTGGTTAGGGGGTTTGCTGATCCTTGCCTTCATGATCGCGATGAATCCTTCACTATCCAGCGAAACCGCGCCATGGGGCATAAGGGACCATCAATCTGCAGGCACGGCGGCGCGTGTCGATGCCATACAGGCGGCATGGCAGGCCGCCGGCGTCATGGGGCTGGCGCGATTGAGTATTGCCATCGACCTTATTTACATTGGTATCTATTCATTCGGCGCTTATTGTGGCGGCAGACTATTTGCGCAGTCCGCTCGTCCATATTTGCGTCGTCTTGGCTGGATAATCGTCGTTGCGGCTATCGTGGTCGCACTTGCGGATTATATCGAGACGCTTTGCCAGTTCGTTCAGGCAATATCCATGCAGGGCAGCGATAAACTGGCCGGTATCGCAGCAACCACACAACCGATAAAATCGACGGCTTTTCTGACGACTTTCTTCGGTCTGCTGCTGGCCATAGCCCTTCGGCGATGGATGCATCGCGGTGCTTGACCTCTGCCAGCGACAGGCGCAGGGAATGGCTATTGGAATTTCGCTTTGGAGTATATTGGGTGAGAAATAGACTGATTTCGATTGCGGCCCTGGCAGCCGCACTTGTTGCCACACCTGCGATGGCGCAGACCGCTGCTTCAGTCGCTGCCCCGACCGTTGCGGATGCGGAGGCGTTTATCGTGGCGGCCGAGAAAGACTTGTTCAACTTTGGCGTAGAAAGCGCACGTGTTGCCTGGGTCAACGCGACCTACATTACCGACGATACCGATGCGCTTGCCGCCAAATATGGCGAGACGGGCACCGAAAAGTCGGTGAAATATGCGCTTGAGGCAGCCAAATATCAGAATGTCTCCGGGCTTTCGGCGGAGACGAAGCGCAAGCTCGATATCCTGCGTGGCGGGCTGGTACTGCCGGCACCGACCAAGCCCGGCGCCGCTGGCGAACTTTCCGCAATCGCAACCAAGCTCAACTCCGCCTATGGCAAAGGCAAGGGCACGCTTAGGGCCAAGGAAATAAACGGTTCCGATATCGAGGCCGAGATGGGGACCAACCGGAACCCCGAAGAGCTGAAGGAAATGTGGACGAGCTGGCACGACAATGTCGGCGCACCGATGGGCAAGGATTATGCCCGCATGGTCGCAATCGCCAATGAAGGCGCGCAAGAATTGGGTTTCAAGGATACCGGCGCGATGTGGCGTTCGGGCTATGACATGCCCGCTGATGACTTCGCCAAGCTGACCGACAAGCTATGGCTTGAGGTGAAGCCGCTCTATGACGAGCTACACACTTATGTCCGCACCCAGCTGAACAAGAAATATGGCGATGCGGTGCAAGCCAAGACCGGCCCGATCCGCGCCGATCTGCTTGGCAATATGTGGGCGCAGGAATGGGGGGATATCTACGATATCGTGGCTCCTCCGGGTTCGGGCGAGATCGGCTATGACATTGGCGAACTGTTGAAAGCCAAGGGCGTCGATGAAATCGGCATGGTCAAGATCGGCGAGGGCTTTTTCTCCTCGCTCGGTTTTGATCCGCTGCCCAAAAGCTTCTACGAACGCTCGCAGTTCCTGAAACCGCGCGACCGCGAGGTCGTGTGCCACGCATCGGCCTGGGATATCGACAATGTCGACGATCTGCGGATCAAGATGTGCATCAAGATCAACTCGAATGACTTCGTCACGATACACCACGAACTGGGCCACAACTATTATCAGCGCGCCTATAACAAGCAGAGCTATTTGCATCTGAACGGGGCGAATGACGGTTTTCACGAGGCGATCGGCGATGCCATCGCGCTGTCGATTACGCCCGAATATCTGGTGCAGATCGGCTTGCTCGATAAAGCCAAGGTGCCGAGCGCGGACAAGGACACCGGCCTGCTGCTGCGCCAGGCAATGGACAAGGTCGCCTTCCTGCCATTCGGCCTTCTTGTCGACAAATGGCGGTGGGGGGTATTCGAGGGTTCGATTACACCCGCCAATTATAATAAGGGCTGGACCGACCTGCGCCGCCAATATCAGGGTATCGTTCCTCCCGTTGAGCGCGGTGCCGACCGGTTCGATCCGGGTGCCAAATACCACATTCCCGGCAACACGCCCTATGCCCGCTATTTCCTTGCGCGCATCCTGCAGTTCCAGTTCTACAAGGCGGCCTGCGATGCCGCGGGCTGGAAAGGGCCGCTGCACCGCTGCTCTTTCTATGGCAACAAGGATGTCGGCGCGAAGATGAACGCGATGCTGGCCTTGGGCGCGTCAAAGCCCTGGCCCGATGCGCTGCAGGCTTTCACCGGCAGCCGCGAAATGTCGGGCAAGGCGATGATTGAATATTTTAAGCCGCTGATGGACTGGCTTAAGAAGCAGAATAAGGGGCAGACGAAGGGCTGGTGAGGGGTTTTCGGGGACAAGCACTCAAATGGGACTGTCCCTTTAAACTATCGAATTAGCTTGATGTTTTACCGTAGCCCTGAGCCTGTCGAAGGGCGCTTACCAGTAAAGC
>JBOFLS010000216.1:0-3980 GCA_051657985.1 Sphingorhabdus sp.
TTGCGCGCCTTCAATTCAGGCCGTTGGCCCCACATTTACGGAAAAATCCGATGAAGATCGTCAATTCTCTCAAGTCCCTCAAAGGACGTCACCGTGACAACCGCGTGATTCGCCGTCGCGGTCGCACTTATGTGATCAACAAGACCAACCGTCGCTTCAAGGCGCGCCAGGGTTAATTGCCTTCGGGTTGGGCGCGGACAAGCGCCAGCTATCACCGCCCCGGACATTTCCGCGGGCGGTTTTTTGCGGTTAAAGTTGGAGAATGAAGATGGGTGAAGTTCGCGCAGTCGTCTTCGATGTCGGCAAGGTTCTGGTGCAATGGGATTTGCGGGCGCTGTTTGAAAAACTTATCAATGACGCGCATGAACTCGATTGGTTTCTTGCCAATGTCGTAACCCCCGAATGGCATTTTCAGCATGATGCCGGGCGCGCGCTTGCCGATATGGTACCCGAACGACAAGCAGAATATCCTGCCTATGCCGCGCATCTCGATGCTTACCGGACGCGTTTTATTGAAACTATCCCTGGGCCCGTTCCCGGATCGTTCGAGATTGTCGAAGAACTGGCGGCACGCGGCGTGCCGCTGTTTGCTATCACCAATTTCGGGGCAGAATTTTGGGATCAGTTCCGTCCCGTCTATCCGGTCTTCGATCATTTCCGGGATATCATTGTTTCCGGCGTTGAAAAGTTGATCAAGCCTGATCCGGCAATCTATCAGCTCGCTCTGTCGCGGTTCGGTCTTGCGCCGGGCGAGGCGATTTTCATCGATGATAGCCTGCCTAATGTAATTACGGCGCGCGAAAATGGCTTTCATGGCCATCATTTCAACAATGCCGAAACGTTGAGAGAGACGTTAATTGAGCTAAAGCTATTATAGTAGCTTTATAGTCTGTGAGAGGGGCATTTGCCCAATTTATAAAAAAGCGGAAAGGAAAGAAGGGGGGTAGATTCTCAAGCGTCCTCCTTCTTTCCTTACCGCCTTTTTTACATTTTTAATGCGGGTGCGCGCAGGCCAATTCAAGCCTTCCCTTGTTCGGCAAGCTGTGCTTTAGGCCTTTGGAACCACTGCTCGATTATGCATCTGGAAGGACTTTTTCTCCCATGAATATCCATGAATATCAGGCCAAGGAACTGCTCGCGAAATTCGGCGTTGCCGTGCCAAAGGGTATCGCTGCGCTTTCAGTCGAGGAAGCGGTCGCGGCGGCCAAGCAGCTCCCCGGTCCGCTTTATGTGGTGAAGTCGCAAATCCACGCCGGCGGACGGGGCAAGGGCAAGTTCAAGGAACTAGGCGCCGATGCCAAGGGCGGCGTACGGCTGGCCAAAAGCCTGGACGAAGTCGAATCCCATGCCAGGGACATGCTCGGCAATACGCTGGTGACTATCCAAACTGGCGCAGAGGGCAAGCAGGTCAACCGCCTCTACATCACCGACGGCGTCGATATCGGTAAGGAGTTTTATCTGGCGTTGCTCGTTGACCGCGCGACGAGCAAGATCGCGGTAGTTGCCTCGACCGAAGGTGGCATGGATATCGAAGCGGTCGCCCATGATACGCCGGAAAAGATCCACACCATCACTATCGATCCCGCGACCGGCCTGATGCCGCATCATGGCCGCAGCGTCGCCAAGGCTCTGGGATTGTCGGGCGATCTTGCCAAGCAATGCGCCAAGGTTCTCGCCGGGCTTTACGACGCCTTTGTCGGAACCGATGCTTCGCAGATCGAAATCAACCCGCTTGCCATCTGCCCTATGCCCGAGGGCGACAGGTTGATGGTGCTCGATGCCAAGGTCGGTTTCGATTCGAACGCAATGTTCCGTCACAAGGATCTGGCCGAGTTGCGCGACCTGACCGAGGAAGACCCGGCCGAGGTCGAGGCCAGCGAATATGATCTCGCCTATATCAAGCTCGACGGCAATATCGGCTGCATGGTCAATGGCGCAGGCCTTGCAATGGCGACAATGGACATCATCAAACTGAACGGCGAATTCCCCGCCAACTTCCTCGATGTTGGCGGCGGCGCCAATAAGGAGAAGGTGACGGCTGCCTTCAAGATCATCCTGAAGGATCCGGCGGTGAAGGGCATTCTCGTCAACATTTTCGGCGGCATCATGAAATGCGACATCATTGCCGAGGGTATCGTGGCGGCCGCCAAGGAGGTGAACCTGTCGGTTCCGCTCGTCGTTCGCCTTGAAGGCACCAATGTGCAGCAGGGCAAGGATATATTGGCGAACAGCGGCCTGCCGATCGTGCCCGCCAACGATCTGGGCGATGCGGCGAAGAAGATTGTGGCTGAGGTGAGAAGTGCGGCATGAGCAATGCACCGCCACTTCGGGAGGGGTATCAGCAGATAACCGATAATTGGGGACTGACTTTACCTTATCCAATGGCGAGCAGAATTGATGAGGGGGCGCTTGTTTTCTGGCACAGTCCAAGGCGCTTTACTGCCTGGATCAATTCCTGGTCGCCCGAAGATACCACGGACGCAAAATCATGCCTTAGCAGTCTAAAACAAGATTTTTCGCCAGATTCCTTCGACATTATTGAGGAAGAAGAAGGTAATATTCTGCGCTATGCCTATAGGCTGGCTGAAGACGCCGATGATAAACGATTGGCATCATTTTCTGGTTTTGTTATTTCACCTGACGGCGAGTACATTCAACTCGGTATATATTTTGATGATCCTGCATCGATAGATGATGCCCTATATCTTTGGCGAAGTTTTTTGTGGTGTGGGGGATAGCTGCAAACCGCATTTCACTTCACTATCGCAGACATGCTTGACGTTCACGTAAACGTCAAGCATAGGGCGGGTAGATTTTGGGCTTGGCGATAGTGCCGGGCCAGTGATTCGATTGGAAAGGTTGAACCCCATGAAAATCCTCGTACCCGTAAAGCGGGTGATCGATTATAACGTGAAACCCCGCGTGAAGCCCGATGGTTCGGGTGTCGATCTGGCCAATGTCAAAATGAGCATGAACCCGTTTGACGAGATCGCGGTCGAAGAGGCGATCCGCTTGAAGGAAAAGGGTGTCGCGACCGAGATCGTGGCGGTTTCGATCGGCCCCGACAAGGCGCAGGAAACGTTGCGCACGGCGCTTGCCATGGGGGCGGATCGTGCGATCCTGGTGGTTGCCGAAGATGTCGAGCCGCTTGGCGTTGCCAAACTGCTGGCCAAGATCGTCGAGGAAGAGGCTCCCGGCCTTGTCATCCTGGGCAAACAGGCGATCGACGATGATTCGAACCAGACCGGCCAGATGTTGGCTGCGCTGACGGGCCGTCCGCAGGGCACCTTTGCCAGCAAGGTTGAGGTGTCGGGTGACAGCGTCAGTGTGACCCGCGAAGTCGATGGCGGCCTTGAAACGGTTTCGCTCAAAACTCCTGCGATTATTACCACCGACTTGCGCTTGAACGAGCCACGCTATGCGTCGCTGCCTAATATCATGAAGGCGAAATCGAAGCCGATGGCGCAGAAAACGCCTGCCGATTATGGCGTCGATGTTGCCCCGCGCCTGAAGACGCTGAAGGTCGGCGAACCGCCGGTGCGCAGCGCAGGGATAAAGGTTCCCGACGTCGACACGCTGGTTGCCAAGCTTAAAGAAATGGGAGTCGCATAATGGCCGTCCTCGTTTATGCCGAACATGACAATGCGTCGCTGAAGGACGCAACGCTGGCGGTTGTTACCGCCGCAGGTCAATTGGGTGAAGTTCATGTGCTGATAGCCGGTAATGGCTGCGATGCCGTGGCGCAGGCTGCGGCAAAGGTCACGGGCGTTGCCAAAGTGCTGGTCGCCAATGACGCGGCGTTTGCCAACCAGCTTGCTGAAAATGTTGCGCCGCTCATGTTGGGCCTGATGGCTGGCTATAATGCCGTCCTTTTCCCGGCGACTGCGCATGGCAAGAACATTGCGCCGCGCGTGGCCGCCATGCTCGACGTAATGCAGATCAGTGATATTCTGAGCGTCGAAAGTGAAGACACCTTCACC
>JBOFLS010000217.1:0-14953 GCA_051657985.1 Sphingorhabdus sp.
GCGATTACCCTCGCAGAGCGAACTGAAATCTGAGTTTAACGGCTCCCTGCTACAACGGGGAGCCGTTACAGGTGCTGCTGAACCTATGGCAGCTTTTGGCGTGCGCAAATTCGCAATCGAACGGCAGGAATGTTGGCGATTCCAATCGTAGATTTAGCCCGAGTCAGGGTCCGTGGGCTTCAGCCGCGATTTGCCGCGTGGGTCAGAAATCTTGACGCTGACGCGATTACAACCCCGGCAATGGCAAGCGCGCCCCCAATCAACAACTGCGTGCTGAACGCAATCCGGCCACCGATCAGATCCATTGCAGCTGTCATTGGCGCCATCAGGAACAGAAATATGGCTGCGCGTGTCGCTCCTAGACCTTGTAGCGCGATCATCCAAAGCGCGTATCCAGCAACGCTGGCCAGCACAGCGAGATAAAGCACCGCGAAAAGTGCCGTGTGGCTGTCAAATGTCGAAGTCAGTCCGGATGGTGCCCATGGCAATAGCCATAGTCCACCCGTGAGCATAGTGCACGCAGCGGCGTTGAGTGGCCCTAGTTGCGTGACGAGCGGACGCTGGATGACGAAATATG
Organism: Sphingorhabdus sp.; assembly: GCA_051657985.1. Lineage (GTDB taxonomy): Bacteria > Pseudomonadota > Alphaproteobacteria > Sphingomonadales > Sphingomonadaceae > Sphingorhabdus_B. Next base: position 578 of record JBOFLS010000217.1, read on the forward strand.
CGCCCGAGCAGGCAGCGGCGCAAATCAGCAGCACGACGTTATGCAGCGAGCCTGCGATGTCACCAATGAGCGAGATCAGCAAGACACCGATTGCCGCGACCGCACCGCCAACTGGCAATCGCCAACCTGGTATTTCACCCTCAAACCACCAAGCCAGAAGCCCAGCAAAAAATGGCTGCGTCGCAACGATGAAGCTTGCAACACTAGCGCTTGCATGCCGCTCGCCGGCCCCGAGCAACGCGTTATAGGTCGCTATCCCTATCAAACCGCAAAGTGCGATGCGGGGAAGATCGCTTGCGGCGGGCCATCGCGTTCGCCTGGTCGCCAGCCACACAGCCGAGATACAACCCGCAATGAAGAACCTCGCTGCTGCCAGCGGCAAGGGTTCCATCACCTTCACCCCATCGCTGATCGCGAGGAACGATCCCGCCCAAAGCAGCACGGTCAGCGATGCCGCGCCAATCGGGATCAGTCGCGACGATGGGGCAGCAGTCATAAATCGAGTGTCAATTTCGCAACGATCTGCCGTGGCGCATTTGGCCGAAATCCGTTGGAGCCAACCACATCCCAGCCATAGGCGTTGAAGATGTTGAAGCCCTGAATGCGAAACAGCGCTGGATTGCGGCCGATCCGGAAACGATAACGCAGTCCAAGATCGAGCATCGTCAGGCGATCGACCCTTACGGCATTGGCAGTATCGCCAAAATACGACCCGCGACTGGTCAGTACCGCGTCAAAGGACAGCGGCGCGTTCGGACTGGGCCGCCAGTCCAGGCTCAGTTGCGCCCTGAATCGCGGCACACCGACAGGCCTTGCACCAACCTGGCCAGTAGCCAAGTCTTCGCCCGAAAGCTGCGGGTCGAGCACAACTGCACCTGCGACGAAGGTCAGCCCGTCAACCACGGTTCCGGTGAAAGACGCTTCAATACCCCGATGCCGAACCTGTCCAAGCCTGCGATACAAACCAGTCGCATCGATCCCGTCATAGGGCTTTTCAATCGAGAACAGCCCGATCACCGCATTGGCCCTGTCAGAAATGCGCCAGCGCACGCCGGCATCATATTGGCGGGTCAGGATAGCCGGCGGTGCTTCGTTGCGGTTTATCGCGGTTTCCGGAGCGATATCGGATTCTTCAAGGCCTTCCGCGAAACCGGCATAAAGGGCAATATCTGATGCCAGGTTGAAGCTGATCGCGGCGTTTAACAAGAGCGGACGGTTCGTGGTAACAATGGTTGGCCGACCAACCCGATCAACGCGTTTGCGATAGTCGATGCGTTGCAGGCCGAGATTGACCTCTCCTACGTCTGGCAAGGCGGCGCGATAAACCAGACCCAGCGTATATTGACGAACTTGGTCACTGTCTTGGGCGCCAAATGCGAATGCTGGTTCCGACACCAGTGCGCTCTCGCCGTAAGGGCCGTCAGCGAGCAACTGCCGATCCGCCCCGCCATAGCGACGGTCCTGCTGACGCCCGCGCACGACGAGGCTGGCCGCGTGGCGCAATCGCCCGGTCTCAAAATGTCGGGTTATCCGCAATTCGCCGCTGGTCGAACCACTGAACCGCGCCTGGTCGGCGATGACCGTGCGCCGGGACAGCTGACCCAAAGGCGCCGCATCCTGCAACAGGGTAAAGCCTTTGAAACTCTCGTCGGTCGAACGGAACAGGCCACCGCTGAAGTCGAAGGCTCCTGCATTGTGTGTAGCGATTATGCCGGAGACCAACCGCAGCCGCTCCTGCCCAGCCCATTTCTGCCCCATCTGCTCGCCTCGGTGATATTGGTCCGGAACGGCCAGGCCATTGCCCCTGATGATAGGAGCAACCATGCTGTCGCGTGTCCGTATCCTGCTCCAAAAGGGTATGATCTCGGTTTGCGGGCCAGGCTGCCACAGCCCGATGGCCGCAAGTGAGAGCACTCTCGCCGTCCGCTGATCGGCGCTTCGGTTGCCATAGTAACCGGCCCCCGCACCTAGCCTGAGCGTATCGCCTGATATTGGCAGCGAGACGTCGGCTTCGGCGAATGCCGCTCCAAAGCTGTCGACATTGCCGACCATGCTGAAACCTAACTCGGCCGCCGGTTTGCGAAGCCGATAGTCGGCGATGCCCGAAGGTGCCGGCAAGACATAGCCCAACGCCGATGGTCCGACGCGGATTCGATTTCCCGATACCAACCTACCGGTGAAATCGCCCTGCCGGTCAAAATAGAGCCCCTCCACGCGGACATTGCCCGCTTCGAGCGGAGAGAAGCCGCGAACCTCGTTGGGGTCGTAAACACCGAGTGATTCCGACCCGACATTCGATCCGAAGGCATCTTCGGCATTTGTTGTAGCGTTTTCTTCGGTGCGCTGCGCTGATGCAGGTTGAGGCAGAAGTGCCGCAGCGACAATGACGCTAGCGATTACGGACATGGTGCGGTGTTTGTTCGACATGAATCGGCAAATAGGGAAGTGGAAATTGTTGACATATCGCACTGATCGATAGTGTAATGTGCATCAGATGCACAGCTATGAACGCCTTCCGCCTTTCGATGGCCTCGTCGCAATGCTGGCTGCCGCCGAGCAAGGCTCTTTCAGCGCCGCAGCCGAAAGCCTTGGGCTGACTCACGGGTCGGTCAGCCGACGGATCGCCCAGCTCGAACACTGGCTGGGGGCGGCTGTGTTCGAACGCCAGGCCCGCGGCGTCGTGCTGACCCCCGCTGGGCAGCGATTTGCGGCGACTGCATCCAAGGCGGTTGGACTGCTTACCGAACAGGCAGAGCAATGGCGGCCGCGCAAAGGGCAGCAACGTGTCAGGCTGTCGATGGTGCCATCGTTCGCGCGGCTATGGCTGATTCCGCGACTTGCCGAGTTGCAAGGTGACGACTTAATCGTCGACCTGATTACCGAACACAGGCCAAGCGATCTTGACGCGCGGGAGGCTGACATCGCCATCCGCTACGGCACAGGGCCGTTCCACGATGTCGATGCACAGCTGCTGTTCTCTGAAGACCTTGTCCCCTGCGCCAGCCCACAGATCGCCACCGGGCTGCTAGCGCACCCGTCCGGTGAAGAGCTTTTGCGCCATTGTCTGATCCATGACTCCAACCATGGGCATTGGCAGGCTTGGCTGGCACGCGAAGGCATCCGCTATCATCCCCGCGCTAGCGACCGCCGGTTTGAAGATTATGACCTGGTCCTTGAAGCTGCGGCTGCTGGGCTTGGAATTGCTCTCCTGAGGCGGCCTTTGGCTGATAGCTGGGTCGAGCGCAGAGCATTGACACTGTTATCGAACGACGCTCTCGCTAATTCCGCCGCCCACCATATCGTCATGCGGCGTGGCGAGCAAAGACCCGAAGTGCTCGAACTGGGAAGGCGGATCAAGGCGGCTTCGCCAATTGCCGATTAAGGGGGCCCGACGGAATGAATGAACGGCAGCTTTCGAAGTGCCTATCTCAGTCCATCAATGACTGGAAAGTTAGCGTATGCCGTCCTTCTAAACTGACTATGCCCACCCCAAAATCGATGACGCAAGTCGTAAAGATGCATCCTTCGCAAGTCTATCATTGCTAATATATATGATTTTAGCCTGTCATTACACGACTGAATGGGCAATTCCAGGCAATCATGGTGGTGCCTTTTACGTCCAGTAAAGTATCCGGGCTTGCGGGAGATATCGGTGGACCGCGCTTTCGAAAAAGTGCCGCAGTTCGCTCATGGTCGGCTTGTCATAGACATGCTTGACGCTTCCGAATTTAGTGCGCTTCTCGGCGCGCCGGTCGCTGCTCATGTCGAGTACTGATCCGGGATACCAGCTTTCCAGCACTGCTTTAGACCCCGCAGTATAGCGGTGCGTGATCAGTTCGACCGTCAGATCGGGATCGGGCGCACCGTTAAGCGTCGCCGCAATGTCCGCAAGCAGCGCGCCATATGCATCGCGCCAACCTTCGACGGCAATGATCGGCCCGATGGTCAGCCCCATCAGATAGCCGGCATCGACCATGCGACGCATTGCCGCCAGCCGTGCTGCAACCGGCGCGGTGCCGCCCTCGAACCTGGCAAATAGGGGCGGGTTAAGCGAAACGCGCATCCGGGTCTTGCGATGGTGCGCAATGCCGAGCAGCGGATCGACCGCATCGAATTTGGTCGTGAACCGTAACTGCGCATCCGCCTGCCAGGCGCCAAAATGGTCAATTGCCGCAGATAGCGACCCGGTCAGATGTTCGATGGCAAGTGGGTCGGTATAGCAGGACGATTCGTAAGTCGTGCCCTCATGCGCCCGCTTTTTAGAACGCGAGGTGACGCGGCCTTGGCCCAGATGGCTGGCCGCCGTATCGAATATCTCCGGAAGATTGGCATAGGCGCGGATGATCGGCGCGCCTTTCAGCGAGCCTGCCAGGTAGCAATAATTGCAATGCGCCGGACATCCCTCCGCTAGATCCAACCGCCAGTCCGCCGACGGCGCGATAGGCTGCAGCCGGAGTTTCGATGGCGATGCAACGGTGATAGCGAGCGTCGACTTGGCAAAAGCATATGGAGCATCGGCTGGCACGCCGAGGCGATCGGAGGGGAGTTCGACGATATCAATGCCTTGGGCGGCGCATCGTTCAGCCATGGCGAGGCCAAGCGGCCAATCCCGCGCCGCGCGCGTCAGCAGCGCCCGCTTTGGCAGCCACAAACGGAAGGGTTTAACGGGTGGTAAGGCAGTTGCGCGGCCTAAATCAACGGCGTCGATCCCGGCATAGGGGTTAAGGTGCGGGCTGGAGGCCATGGCCTTTCTAACAGCGCGCCGCCCAATAAGTTCATGGGACGCACGAAAAAAGCCGGCAGCGGAACCTGTTCAATGGCTGGTTGGTTTCTGCAGCATTCAATGCCCGTTTTGAAATCTACCGGAGGATAGCCCGCAATGACCGCCCGTTTACGCATCGCGGTCATCGCGCATGTCCGTCATCCGATCGCCGCCCCCTTCATGGGCGGAATGGAAATGCATTGCGATCTTCTCGTGCGTGGTCTTGTCGAAGCCGGGCATGACGTAACGCTGTTCGCAAGCGGAGAAAGCAGCGAAGATTTGCCGCTGCACCCCATTGCCCCGCATGCCTATGAACGGATTTTGCCATGGGCCCGGTGGAGTGGGCGGCCTGAATTGCGGGAATGGCTGCTTGGCACCTATCAACGCTGCTGGGCTTTAATCCGCGCAGGCGGGTTCGATATCGTTCATAACAACAGCCTTTTCCCCGATTTGCACGAATGGGCGGCGCGCGACCAGATAGCAATGCTGACCTCGCTGCATGTGCCGCCGTTCCGAATGCTTTGCAAAGCGATCGAACGCACGGTCAATCCTTCGATCCGCTTCACGGTACCGTCGGCGAACCAGCGTGCGCTCTGGCCGCAGATCAAGGATGACCGGATCGACGTGGCATGGAATGGGATCGACCTTCGCCATTGGCCTTTTCAAACACAAGGTAACAGACGCGCGGTATGGTTCGGTCGCATCACACCGAATAAGGGGACGGTCGAAGCACTACGCGCAGCAACAGCGGCGGCAGTGGCGCTCGATGTGATTGGTCCGATCGAATGCGGGGATTATTTCAGCAGGGTAGAGCCATTTATCACTGGCCCGCACCGGTATCTCGGGCAATTATCGGGCGGCGAGCTGGCAAAGGCGGTCGGATCGGCATCGGTGATGGTCGCCACCCCGATGTGGGACGAGCCGTTCGGGCTGACTCTGGCCGAGGCGATGGCCTGCGGCGTGCCTGTTGCGGCGCTCGATCGCGGTGCGATCCGGGAGGTGATTGGCGCTACGGGCGAAATTGCTAGGCATGTAGATCTGCTCCCTGAGGCTATTCGCAGGGCAATGACCCGCAACCGTCATGGCGCGAGAACGCGCGTCGAACGGTTATTCACCGTCGAGGCAATGGTTCGGCGATATGAGCGTGCTTATGCTGCAGCGCTGACCGGAGCCGCGTCCACTGCCTGCGCTTCCAGCACGCGAAGCACTGAAAGACTGCTAGCATAAGGCTGGTTCGCCTGTTGCGCAGTAAGCGCATAATCAGCCTCATCAGGGTCACGCAAGCGGACATAGTCCCGCCCACGTTGTTCAATCAATCCCATAAGCTCAAACGCGCGAAGCCAACGGTCCATCGTATGATACCCCCACTTATCACGAAAGCGCCGCGCATTGGCGAGCACGCTGTCAAGATGATGAACTGGCGGCATGTAATGCGCATGATATTGATGATAGGCACGCGCCCCACGGCACCAGAGGAGCGGGATGCCGGCATCTGCTGCGGTTCGCCCAAAATCGGTGTCTTCACCGCCATAACCAGTATAGCCTTCGTCGAAACCGCCTAGCGCAATGAAGCGATCATGATGCATCGCGAAGTTCAACGACCAGAAACAGCGATAATCGGTGCATTCGCCGAGCGCCTCATCGGGCGGCCCGGCGCGTTCGCTATGCTTTTCGCCGATCTTGGCAAAATGGTCGAAATCAAGGCCATCATCGGCCGCCCCCGATGGCAGATAAAGGACTTCGCCCATGATGATCCCGTCGCGGTCTGCAAGATGATCTGCATAATCGGCAATAAAATCCGGGGCTGGAATGCAGTCGATGTCGAGGAATGCCAGCCGTTTTGATATTGCAGCTTTTGCTGCCGCATTACGCGCAGCGGCGAGCGGCATTGCACCGCCACCAAGCAGAATTTGTCGCACCGGAAAACGTGCATGGCCAAGATCATAGGGTGCATCCTGCATCACGCCAACGACCAGCTCGACGGGCGGGGCAGATTGCCGGTTCAGGCCTTCTACCAGATTGTGGAGATGCGCAGCGCGCCCTGTTCCCAAAGTGCAGATGCTAAGCGTCATGCAGCGATTCCTTTCATGCTTTGATGGACGGTCGCACCCCAGCAGCGCGCGATCAACTCTTCAATCCACTCGGCAGCGTGAAACGCAGCCTCGGGATTGACGAGCGCCGTCTGCCGCAAAAGATTGAGGCTTTGCGCCTTTTGCCAAATCCGCGACCAGGCATCGGCGCTCGCCGGCCAATGTTCGGCAAAGACCGCAGCACCTGCAGCGCCGAGCATGCGCGCCTTCCAATGCTGTTCCGCAAAATAGCGCCATTCGGGGATAACCACCCATGGCCTGGCGGTCGCGGCGACCATATGCACAGTGGTATTACCCGTCGATGAGACCACGCGGTCGGCGGCTGCGATCCAGCATTGCGGATCATCGACCCAGCCACGATGCTGCAGATTGGCGGGTGGCGTTTCATGCCAAGCGTGGGTAACTTCGCCGATGCTGATCCACAAACTATCGGATTCGGCGCGCGCACCCAGCGTCAGCGGCGGGGCGGGCGTCCCCTCACCGCCCCCGCCTGCAATCACGAGAACGATATCGGCATCAGAGGGAAGGCCAAGTTCGGCGCGCGCCTGCGCCTGGCTGATCGAAGGATTGGCGACACCGACCCCTCCGGCATGAAACAGCAGCCGTGTCATCCATTCGGGCCGCCCCGGCTGCTCAAGCGCTTTTGCATATGGCGCAAGAATGCCAACCGCGCCTTCATAGGTAGACATATGCCCCGCATCGTCGCGGTCGCCATGCTGCAATACGGGTACGCAGGGGATCGAAGCGATACGCGCAAGCTGGGCCAGTTCGGCCGAGACGTCTGTGATGAACAGCGCAGGTTTCGCCTCGGCAAACCAGTTGGCAATCGTTGCAACTGCCTGGGTAATGCCCGGCCAGCCAAGCGGCGCGCAATGCAGCGTAGAAGGCGTTCGAGCGTGCGCAAGGCCGATTGGCGTTGGGCCGCTGGGTTCGAACAGCGAAGGGATTTTGATGATCGAGGCGTGCGGGCGCAGGTCGGGGAAGATATCGTCGCGCGCGCAGAAAAGAACAACCGGTCGATCGGACGGCAAGGCGTTGACGATGGAGGCAGCGCGCTCGGCATGGCCGCGGCCCTGGTGATGCACGAAATATCCGATCGGGCGCTTCATGCTGCTGCCCATTCCAGACCGGCGTTTGACGAACCTTCATCATGGGCGCTCATCAGATCGACAATGCCCCCCGCATGCGGCCGCTCGGCAACCCGGACACCTGCCCGACTGATAAGCGGCGTAAGTTCGACGCTATGATTGGCGACGAGGATCGCGTTGGGACAGGCTTCGAGCATATCGAAATCATTGCCGCTATCGCCCGCCGCATGCACTGCACTTAAAGGAAGCCCCAGCCGATCCGCGACCCAACACATCGCCTCGCCCTTGCCGCCCCGGGCTGGCAAGATGTCGAGGAAACGGCCATGGCTGAAGATCACGCGCGCGGGCAGACCTTCTCGCATCAACCGCGCGCGGATGCGTATCGCCGTTGCATGATCGGGCGCGAACCAGCTACGCTTGAAGCGTCGCTGTTCGACCTCGGTTTGCGGAACGATGCCGGGATAGTCGGCAAGGAGCGCAGTGATGGCACCGGGATCCCAGCCGGCCGACAGATAATCGGCAAATTCGTTGTCGGCGACCAGGCGACCGTCCTTCATCCAGGCTATCTCAGAGCCGACAGATGTGATCCATACCGCCGGATCGGGGTAGCCCCATTCGCCCAATATCCGCCGTGCTTCCTGCAGCGACCGGCCAGTTGCGATGCCAAACAGGCGGCGCGGCCTGCTTGCAAGATGCAACACAAGCTCGCGCGCGCCATCGCGGCATCCGGTGAGCGTGTGATCGATATCACAGAGCAGAAGGTCTTCGCCTGTCTGCAAGCGCCGGGGCAATGTCTTGAGCGAGGAAGCAATAGCGACGAAATGTTTCGCATAGGCATCCCAACTGAGATTTTTGGAACGCAAACGACCGTTGTTCGATGCGACGCTCCACGTTTCTTTATCGACCAGCAACTCGCGGATCGCGTGGGCAAAGGCGGCAGGATCGCCGGGATTGGCCACCAGTCCGTGTTGCAAATTGTCGACAATATCACCTGCACCGCCGTGCGATGTTGCGACAACCGGCACACCGTAATGCGCAGCCTCGGCCAAGGTCAGCCCATAAGGCTCGGTCAGCGCCGGGTTGACGAAGATGCCGCCCGTTTCGCGCGCGAGTGCGTAGTAAGCGGCAATGTCATCCTGGTCATGGCGTTTGGGCAGCGCGAACGATCCATAGAGATCATGCCTGTCCAGACGATTGATCAAGGCTTGAATGACCTCTTGCTGCTCTTCTTCACCGCTATCGGGTGCATCGCGTAGGCCAGCGACGATCACCAGATTGGCCCGATCGCGCAGATCGGCCTCAGTCGCGTACATATCGACAAGCGCGGGTAGGTTCTTCTTATGCACCGGGCGGGCGATCGCGAGGAGCATCGGCAGTTCTGGTCGCCGAAGAAAGGGCGCGAGCGAGCGTCGCGGCCGATCGGTGTCGATACGGGCCGACGTGTCAAGCACCGCACCCGGTGCGATGCGATAAATGCGCGCTGCGTCCGCCCCGGGATAGCGCATCAATTGTCGTTCGGCCTCATCGCGCGATGAAGCAATGATGGCATCGGCGGCGGCAATGGCTTGGTCCTCCAGCACAAGTCGGTCAGCCAAGTCCGGCGTGATCAGTCCGCAATCGGCTTTATCGGTACCGAGCGAATGCGCGGTATAGATGAAGGGAATGCCGAAGCGTTCACGCAGCGCGATGGCGACTTCGGCGGCGTCGGCGAAATGCGCATGAACGACATCGGGAAGATTTCCGCGCCGTTCAAGCTCGGCGATCAGCGCGGCAGTAAAAGCCGGACGGTCTGCTGCCGCCACCTCTTTTGACAGATATGCGCTGTTGCCGGTCGCGATCCGGCTGATCAAAAGCTTTCCGTTGCTGCTTTGACAGGGTTTGGCATATTCGGCGCCAAGCGTAGGATCGTCAATCAATCGGACGGCGATTTCGACATGTTCAATATCGCCTCGCTTCGCAAGCGCGGCGGCGGCACCCCAAAGATAGATAAGATGGCCACCGGTATCGCCCGTAAGACCAAGAGCGATCGGTGGGGGACGCAAGCACCCGCCAAGTGCGATAGATAGGACGCGCAAACGAATTTCTCCGATATCTGTCAATTGCATGAACAGATGGAAAACGTCGATTGGCGCAAAAAAGTTTCAGCTTGGGTGATGAAACTATCTCGGATATCGACCGTCAGATCGGACAAGGTGAATGGTTCAAACCATAGATTCTTTCAGTTCGATCCCCAACATGCTCTCTTTCAAAGCCGCCATCCAAATTTCAGCACGATATGAGCGCGACCTCTATCCTGCCTTATTGTTAGCGCTCAGACTGACTTACAGCGGGTGATGAACGAACGGCGGATTTCAACGATCGCCAATCGATGCGCAAACGGCGGGAAAGTTAGCGACAGCGGCCTCATTGAGGCACGCGGTCACTTCAGGTTGGCAATACACCTTTAGTTAGGGATCAGCAAATTACAGTTTACAAATGGGATCAGCCCTTTAGTCTTCCTTGATGCTGAACCTTAACGACTATGACAAAGTCGTATCGCAAATCTACGAAGCCGCGCTGGTTCCGGCCTATTGGGATGTTGCCCTTACCTCCATGATCAACCTTTTCGGCCCGCGCGAGTGGGAGACGGCGATGGTGGTATGGGAACGCATTGATCCGCCGATGGGGCGCTTTATCGGTGCCGCCGGCGTGCACGAACTGGCCCGGCCCGCCTATCTCACCTATTTCGCGGGTCAATCAGTCTGGTCAGTCCGCGGGCACGACGTGCCGGTCGGGCACGTGTTCCACACTGACGACCTGATCTCGCGCGAGGAACTCCGCGCGACGTCGTTCTACCAGAATTACCTAAAGCCCTGGGGGCTGGAGGTAGCGATAATGGGCAGCCTCGATCGTCACGACAAGGCCCATATGGCGATCTGTTGCCCCGGCCCGCCCGATCTCGACCCCGGCGACCTGTTCGAGGCCGTGGTCCGACTGACCCCTCATTTCCAGCGCGCAGCGCGGATCAGCAGGCGGATAGGAGAGGCGGATATGCGCGCAGCGACGGCGACCGACCTGCTGGACACATCGCCCTATTCCGTAATGGCACTGGATGCAAATTTGCAGGTGTTGCTGGCCAATGCAAAGGCCGAACTGTTGCTTGAAATCGGCGTCGGTGCCGCGCCGTTTCAGCGCCAGCTGACGCCAGAAGATTCTTCGGTCATGCGGCAATTGCGCGCCATGGCCTCTGGCAAGTGCGACGAACGCTCGGTCACCTTCACCGCAAGGATGTGCGACGGCAGCCGCGTGCTGATTTCAGCCCTTGCCGTCAGCCGCGAACAGGGCGGACAATTTGCAAGCAACATTAGCGGAACAGCGCTGATGATCATCGGCGGGCAGCGAGCCGACATTTCAGACGACGTTATTGATGCCTTGCAGAACTGCTTCGGCCTGACGGGTGCTGAGGCCCGGCTGGCGGCGTTTCTTATCGAGGGATCGGGCGTGCAGGGCTATGCTAATTATCGTAGCGTATCGATAGAGGCGAGCAAGTATCTGCTTAAAAGCATCTATGCCAAAACCGGGCTTTCCGACAAAACCGAGCTGATCGCGCTGCTGCGTGAGGCGCCGCTCGGCTGGGGCAGTCCATTATCACTTCCGGCGCGCTGAGGTTGCCACATTTTGCGGAATGCACTACCCAGTCGGGTAGTGCGGCAATGCGCTAACCTTTGCAAAAATCGGTCGGCTTTAAAAATGCCAGCACGCTTGCTCTCCGTTCGCCACCGGACCGAGCTTCAGACGGATGCGATCCCAGAAGTGCTTTGCATCCGGAGGGCAGCTGTATTTTTTAAATCAAAGGGAACCTGAACATGAAATGCAAAGACAATCGCCAAGCTCGAAAGCAGCCGGATGGCGTTTCGCGGCAAAATCGTCTTAGGGTTTCACAAGGCTCCGGCAAGCAATTGGTGATCCACCAAAATCGACGCAGATAGTTAGCTAAGTGCATGGGCGCGGGTCCCTTCGGTTGATCGCGCATTTATTTTCGAGACGGTATAACGATAGGAACAACGGACCATGTTTGAAAGCACAGTCGAACAATCTACCAACTGGGCTCAAGATCAAAGACACGTTGCCCAGTTAGGGTGTCCGCGCAGGCAAAGGCGGCTATTCTTAAGCCTCATCTTTGGCACAATTGTTGCGCTGCCCATCGCCTCGGCTGATGCCCGCAAAACGCGAGCGAGGCCTGATCTCGCAGAAGTCGTGCAGGGTAGCTATTATGGGGACGTCATTTCGGATTCAACCGGATCGTCACGCTCTGATGTAACGATTACTGTTAAAAAGATTGGCCTCAACACCGTTCAAGTAAGCAGCGACTACAAGCGCTTGCCCGCTATTGTTGTCCGCCTGACCCGCGCGATGCATACCATCCAGCAGGCGAGTGGAGACAATGTCTTTTTGGTCGACCAGTCAAAAACCCCATGGGGGCTTGATGTGACGGTAGACGGAGCAAGTTGGTCGGGAACAAAGCAATAGCAGCCGTTAAAGGAGCATGTGATGCATGATAGAATGAGAATTTATGCCCCGCCTATTGCCGCCATACTACTAGTGTCGGCAATCACCACTTCGTCGGTTGAGGCGAGGCGTGAGTGGCAAGCTTTCGGCGGTCGCGGGGACGCGTCAGTATTAATTGAATGCCCAAATGGTCAAGTCATGGTCGGTTTCGAAGGCCGTGCAGGCGATTGGATCAATCAAATTCGTATTCTTTGTGCACCGCTAACTGGCCAGCACAGCATCGGTGCCGTGCAGCCGATCGGAGACTTTTCCGGTGGGCGTGCAGGGGGAAATCCGGAGCGCGAAACCTGTCCGTCAAATTCGGTCATGAGTCAGATCAGCTTTCTGCTCACTGCCGATAAGCGTAAGGTAAGTTCCATAAAATTTGACTGCACGCGTCAAGACGGCGCGGTAGAGCAGAAGTTTTTTGAAGGGGCGGGTGGTGCACCTGGGGAATGCAACAAGTTCATGTCTGGCTGCGACCCCGACGAGTTTGCTCATCGAATTCAAATGTGTTCGCAGGAGTCCTTGGTCGGCTTACGCATAAATTCGGGTCAGGACGTCAACGCCATTGGCCTGCTCTGCGACCGCCGCGACCCCCCAAGAGCAGCAACGCCGCCGGTTGCCCAGCCATCGCCCCGACCTGTAAGGCAAACCGGGCGGCCAAGAGTTGCTCCCGTCGCGGCTCCTGCACCTCAGCCGAATGCTGCCGCGATGCGCATTGTCGATGTCAAGCTCGACGTCGATGTGTACGCTGCACCCGGCGGCAACGGTCAGGCCTCGGGGCAACTCGCCGCTGGCACAGCAAATGTGGAACTTGTGCAGCCCTGCAGAAATAATTGGTGTCAGGTCCGGTGGGCCGGCCAGGAAGGCTGGGTATACAGCGGGCCGGATTACAATTCACTGGGTCAATAAGGCATTAGCTTAGCAGGCGACGCAGCCCGTTGGTTCTATAGCCCCTAGGTATCATACACAGATCGGCTGCTGCCAATCGTGTGCGTTCTTCGTGCTCTAAATATAATCGACTGCGTTGACGACTTCCGGTCTGAAAGCTGTCTTTCGGCAATCTTCAACCAAACTGCCATTCTGCCGAGGGTGAACGGATGGCTGTTTTTAAGCTGCAAAGAGTGCCTACTCAATGTCCGAAAAGTTGGCGGCTCCAGTCGCAAATAGCTCGGCTCTGGCTAATCCGGCTTCGAGCTGGACTCGTTCCTTTTCTGTCGTCCAATTATCCCCGCGCTTTGCGGGTCTGAACATAGCGGCGAAGTACGCGGTTGATTTCGGTCTGATAGCCGCCCGATCGTGCATGATCCTTGAACCAATTCACGACATCACTATCGAGCCGCAATGTTACCGGTTTCTTGAGAGGCTTGTGGAGATCAGGACGCTTGGCGAGTTTCCAGTTCTCTGCAGGCGCTTCTGGAATATCGACTGTGTCGATCGCATTGTCAGGCATCGCTACCAAGCGTTCAATATGAGCTTTGAGCTCAGTGTCAGTCATGTTGTGCTTCATAGCGTTTACTTTTCATTCGTCGTTGCCTTCGCGCGCTGACCACGCGTAGCTGTTTTTCATCGGCCTAATCCTGGTCGACCTTCGGATACGTGTAACCGCAACGTTCTTGGAACGGCAGGAATGTTGGCGGAAGCTGTCGATCACGCGGGTCGCGCTAAATGGCATAACGCGATCACAGCAGCGATGCCCACAACTAGAAAAACGATGTTTACGGCCAGCATGATCGAGATTTTCATGTGCATGCTATCAACGATGCGCTCTAGGTAGTGTGGACTCTTGGGATTTCCTTTTTGTGTGAATTCTGATTCAAGGTTGCTTTTGGGAGAGCAATCATGGGCGTTTTGGACCGTCTGATCCTTCGCGACGATCAATGGGACCGGATATCAGGCCATATCA
>JBOFLS010000218.1:0-3143 GCA_051657985.1 Sphingorhabdus sp.
TTTATGATAATTGGCGTAGCAAGCGGCATTGCATCATTGTCAGTGAATACAGCTCAGAGCATAAGGTAAAACGGGTTATTATGTCAGTTTATGCAGCGGATGAGTGGCCTGAACTGGTCATGTTCTGCGCTCAATAAAACCGCCAAGATAATCAGCGAGCAAAACATCGTTCGCGGCAGCAAAGGAATTGACGACTCTGAGCCCTTCTATTGTCAAACTGTCCTGCATGTCTTCGCTTAGCAAAATTGTCGCTTCAATGTGGGCTTTACAGCGACAATAATCGCATCAAAAACTGCAAATTGAAAGCCTGCGACAATTTGGCTGCCTGTTCGAAATTAACTGATATCATGACGAGGGTTTTGGGTGAGGCAATAAGGATACAAATCGAAACATCAGGTGACGATCCAGTAGCTGGAACATTGCTACGCTGTGGTTCGGGTGGAATTTCTATCCGCCGCGAAAGCGTGAAGGCAGGCCCGCTCAATATCCATTTCCCGCGGCTAGGGCAGATTGTTTTACCAAGCTGAAATCAGTTCGGGGCGGCAGCTAGCGCCTCAATTAGTCGCGTCCGATCGGCTGCATCATTATAAAGATGCGGGGTTACGCGGATCGACTGGCTGCGCTGCGATACAAAGACCTTCTTAGCCACCAGCTTCTCCATAAGACCAGACGGGACGCCCGACAGGAAGCTCAGAGCAAGGAAGTGCGGCGCACGCACGCCGATGGGGGCGGCTTGCAGTCCCAGCTTCGAAGCAGCCTCGGCGATCGCTATGGTCTGTGCGCCCAGCGTTTGGGTAATTGCCGCAACACCAAATTCCAACAGAAAGTCGATGCCGGCACCCGCCCCCATTAGCAGCGGCGCGTTCGATTTTTCGCCCATATCGAAACGCCGCGCACCGGGCTGGTAGTCGTCGCGATAGTCGACGAGGCGTGTGAAATCTTCCGAGCCTGCACGGTTGATCCAGTTCTGCTCGATCGAAGTACCGCCATGATGTTTGGGATCGACATAAAGCATGCCTATCCCATAAGGCCCCATCAGCCATTTATAACAGGCAGCCACCGCAAAATCGGGCCGTACCGCGGCAAGGTCGATCGGCATTGCGCCCAGCGATTGCGTAAGGTCTAGCACCAGCGCAGCACCATGCGCCCGGCATTTCGCCCCGATCGCCTCCAGATCGAGCATGCGACCATCGGCCCAATGGCAATGCGGCACGGCAACGATCGCGGTATCGGGGCCGATCGCATCGAGCACAGCATCGGTCCACGCCTTGTCGGCATCGCGCTGCGCAGTGACGATGCGCCCGCCCGCCTCTGCCGCCTTGTCGCGCCAGACATAGAGGTTGGAGGGGAACTGGTCGGCAAGCACCACGACTTCCTGCCCCTTGGCAACAACCAGGTTGCGCGCGGCAATGGCAAGCGCATAGCTGACCGAGGGAATGATGGCGATGTTTTCGGCCGAAACCCCGGCCAGCCTTCCGGCCCGCGAACGGAAGTCTTCGCAAACCGCGAAGAAATCCTGCGGCTTGTAGGTCCAGGGCGCGGCTTTGCGCCTTGCGCCCGCCTCCATTGCCGCAACCACGTCTTGCAACAGCGGCGACATATAGGCGCAATTGAGATAGTGAATGTCGGTCGGCATGGCAAAGCGGTGCCGTTGGGAAGGGATGATCGTCATCGCCTTGATAGACCAATTAATTGCCGCTTGAGCAAGATGTGATGAGCGGCCAATGGGTTAGACATCATGATCTGGCTTCCCGCTACCCTGCTTGCTGCCTTGTTCCAAGCCTGGCGTACCGCCGTGCAGCAACGGGTGCGCGCCGAACTTTCGGTGAATGCGGCGGGGCTGGTGCGTTATCTTTACGGGTTGCCGATCGGTTGCCTTTTGCTGGCGCTGTATCTGGGCACAAGCAGCGGCACGATGCCGACATTCGGTACAAAATTCATAGGCCTTTGCGCGCTTGCCGGTTTTGCGCAGATCATCGGCACCAACCTTCTGCTGATGGCCTTTGGCTACCGCAACTATGTCGCTGGCACCGCTTTTGCCAAGACCGAGGCGATCCAGGGGGCAATTCTGGCCTTTCTGTTGCTGGGGGAAACGCTAAGCTGGCTGACGCTGGGCGGAATCGCGATTGGCGTGGCAGGCGTAATGATTGTGGCTGCTGGCGGAGAGCGGTTGCGGTTTGCCGACATCATCCAGCCTGCCGCCCTATGCGGCCTGGGGGCAGGCTTTGGGTTTACGATGACGTCGATCTTCGTCAAGGGAGCGACCGTTGAATTGGCTATCGCGGACAAGCTGCTTGCAGCCCTTGTCGTTCTGGTCGTGGTCCAGACCTCCCAGACGTTGATGCAGGGCGGCTATGTCTGGTGGCGGGAGCGGGAGCAGATCGCCCGCGTGTTTGCAACCTGGCGGACGTCGGGTCAGGTCGGTCTGCTGGCGGCACTGGGTTCGGCGTGCTGGTTTGCCGGTTTTGCCACCGCACCCGTAGCGCTGGTGCGCGCCGTGGGGCAAGTCGAGGTGATCCTGACGCTGGGTTTTAGCCGCTTTTACTTGCGAGAGACAGGCAAGCCGGGTGAGGCTGTGGGTTTATTGCTGGTAGGTATCGGTGTGGTGCTGGCGTTGGTCGGGGGAATTTAAGATACGACAAACATCATACAGAACCGTAGGCGGTGCGACCATCAGCGGCGTTTATCGTGCTCTAGAACGTGCTTCGACGAGCTCAGCACTATGGTTTTGCATCGACTCAATCTGTCGAAACTCAATCCGCAACGAAATCCAGCAAGGCCGCCTCGTACCGGTCGATCCCTGCGCTAAGCGCAATCCGTTCATCGAGCCAGTTTTGTTCGGTTGCTGTCACTTTCTCGGCCTCATCGACCTCTGCATCATAATCATGCAAGGCTTCGGGCGAGCGGAATAGCTCGGCGAGGCTGCCCTGCAAATCGAACTGCGCCATCTTGCCGAAAAAACGCCCGAAACTGGGAGTGCTGTCGCGCATGAAGGCATCGAGTTGCTCGGCGCGTTCGCGGGTTAGCGGGGTGTATCCAGAAAAGCCCTGCAGATGGTTGGCCACGCCCTGTACAAACAGCTTTTCCCATTCGGGGGCATTATCGCTGTGCAAACAAGCATCCTTGATGCGGAACAGCATTTC
>JBOFLS010000219.1:0-6459 GCA_051657985.1 Sphingorhabdus sp.
CGCGTGCTCGATGCCTTCTGGCGCGATTTCAAGCCTAAAACCGCCGAGGTGATGGAGCAGAAGCCATCGGATATCACGGTTGAGCTTGATAAATTTCTGGCTCCCTATCTGTTTCCCGAGCGTGAGGATGGCAGCGATCCCCGTATCTGCCCCAAATGCGGGGATGGCAAGCTGGCCTTGCGCGGCGGACGCTTCGGCGCATTCGTTGCCTGCTCCAACTATCCCGAATGCAAGTTCACCCGTAAGTTCGGGCAGCCCGGCGGCGAAGAAGGCAGCGCATCGGATGGTCCCGAGGTGTTGGGCACGCATCCTGAAACGGGACTTGAGATCAGCCGCAAATCCGGACGTTTTGGGCCTTATGTCGAAATGGGAGAAGGCAAGGAAGCGGTTCGCGCCTCAATCCCCAAGGATGTGCCGGCGGAGGATTTCGACCTCGATTGGGCGGTTCGCCTGTTATCCTTGCCGCGTACGGTGGGAATGCATCCAGAAAGCGGGGAGCCGGTGACCGCCAGCATTGGTCGCTATGGCCCCTATCTGGCGCATCAGGGCAAATATGCCCGGCTGCAATCGACCGCAGAGGTTTTCGAAACCGGCATGAACGCCGCCGTCGTCAAGCTCGCCGAGGCTGCAAATGGCAATGGCCGAAACGGCCGCAATGGCGGCTCGCGCGAACCGTTGAAGGTGCTGGGCAAGCATCCGCGCACCGAGGCGGAGATTAAACTGATGGATGGGCGCTACGGTGCCTATGTGACCGACGGTACGACCAACGCGACCTTGCCCAAAACCGTCGCTTCGGATGCGCTGACGCTGGAGGAAGCAGCGCAGCTGATCGATGCAAGAGCAGCGCTTGGCCCGGCTAAGGGGAAGAAAAAGACGAAAGCGCCGGCCAAGAAGAAGGCTGCGCCGAAGAAGAAGACTGCTGCGAAAAAATCAACGTGAGCCGTCGCCCCAGCGAAGGCTGGGGCCCATCACGTCTCAAGGTTTAAATCGAAAAGCGAGATAGGCACCAGCCTTCGCTGGTGCGGCGTGCTTCTTGGATGGCGAGTTTCGGCTCACTCAACCCAATCCAGCCCGATATCGCGGTAAACCGCGCGATCTTCATCCCATCCGGCCTTCACCTTGATGTGCAGGTAAAGGTGAACCTTGACTCCCATCAGGTTCGAAATTTCCTTGCGCGCAGCGGCGCCGATCACCTTGATCCTGCTGCCGCCCTTGCCCAGTACGATTGCGCGCTGGCTTTCACGCTCGACCAGGATTTGCTGGTAAATTTCGATACTTCCGTCGGGGCGTTCAGAATATTTCTCGGTCTCAACCGTGCTTGCATAAGGCAGTTCATCATGCAGTTGCAGATAAAGCTGCTCGCGGGTGATTTCGCCAGCGGCCAGCCTGTCGGTAGCGTCGGAAACCTGGTCTTCGGGGAAGTGCCATTCGCTTTCGGGCATGATCGCCGCGATGGCCGTTTTCAGCTCAGGAACACCATCTGACGTTGCCGCGCTGACATAATAGATCTGCTCAAAAGCGCACATTCCCAAAAGCTTCTCGGTCAAAGCGAGGAGCTTTTCTTTGGCGGAAATATCAACCTTGTTAAGGACCAGCCATTTCTTCTCGGGCCGGCCTGCCAACCCATCGAGTATCTTTTCGACCTTCGGCCCGGCGCCTGCCTTGCCATCGACCACCATCAGGATCAGGTCGGCATCCGACGCGCCTTCCCAGGCCGCCGCCACCATCGCCCGGTCGAGCCGCCGGTTGGGCGCGAAAATGCCGGGGGTGTCGACAAGGATGATCTGCGTTTCACCCTCCAGTGCGATCCCCATCAGCCGCGCGCGTGTTGTCTGCGCCTTGGGGCTGACGATTGCCACCTTTTGGCCTACAAGCGCGTTCACCAGTGTGGATTTACCCGCATTCGGCGCGCCGATCACCGCGACATGGCCGCAACGTGTCGTCATATATTGGCTTCCAGAAAGGCTTTGGCGGCGGCGGTTTCTGCCGCCTGTTTGCTGGCGGCGGTCGCCGACACCGGATCGAAACCCTTGACGGTTACCGTCACCTCAAAACGCATCGCATGATGCGGGCCTTCCTTTGCGGTCACGGCATAAACCGGTACCTTGCGACCATTGGCAGCGCACCATTCCTGCAGCGCCGATTTGGGATGTTTGGGAGCGGCCTGATCGGCTTCCAGCATCGATCGCCATTGCCGTTCGATAAAGCCGCGTGCCTTATCCAGCCCCTGATCGAGATAGATCGCGCCGATCAACGCTTCAGCCATATCACCAAGCACATAATCGCTTTCCTTAGCACCATCGTCGCGGGCCTGCTTGCCAAGCCGCATATGGTCCTGCAAACCGATGATGCGGGCTACTTCGGCACAGCTGCTTCCTGAAACCAGGCTGTTCAACCGGTGCGATAATCGCCCTTCGGGCTCATCGGGAAAACGGCTGTAGAGCATCGATGCGACCACCAAGCCCAGCACACGATCGCCCAGAAATTCCAGCCGCTGATAATGCGCCTCACCCGTGCTGCCATGTGTAAGCGCGCGTTCGAAAAGCGAAATATCGATCGGCTGAGCGCCAAGGGTTTCTTCCAGCCATAATGCAAGATCGGTCAAATCAGATGCCCTTGAACATCCGGCTGCCGCGCGCTGCCGAAAACCAAGTCCATGGCAAGATCCAGCGTGCTGATCCGTCGGTTGAAAAAACGACGAACTCGGCGCGGCCTATGACGTTTTCGATCGGCACCATACCGATTGCGATGCCATCCGCCGGAAAGCGACTGTCGGCGCTGCGATCGCGGTTGTCGCCCATGAAGAACAGATGGCCTTCGGGGATCACAAAGGGCTGTGTATCGTCCCCCATCAAGCCGTCCTGAAGATCGAGCACGTCATAGCTTGCACCATTGGGCAAGGTTTCGCGGAAGCGGGGGAAACGGCATTGCCGCTCGCCGTTCCCAGCCCTTTCCTCAAAAGAGGGTTTCCAGCATGGATGCGAATCTGCGCCGCTCATTTTGTCTTGATCGGCAGTATCGATCATGTTTTGCGTTACTGGAACGATCAGATCGGCAATGCGTTTTTTGGGGACTGGTCTGCCGTTGATCTCCAGCACACCGGCACGCATCTGAACGATGTCACCGGGAAGGCCGATCAGCCGCTTGATATAATCGTTATTCTGCCCAGGCGGGCGGAATACGATCACATCGCCGCGTTCGGGAATGCTCCCGAAGATGCGCCCTTCGAACAGATTGGGCGAGAAAGGCAGGCTGTAGCGCGAAAACCCGTATGGCCATTTCGACACGACGAGATAGTCGCCGATCAGCAAGCGCGGCTGCATCGATTCCGAGGGAATATTGAACGGCGCAAACAAAAAGCTTCTAAAAATCAGGACTATCGCTGCCAGTTTCAACAGAAATAGCCCATATTCGCGCCATTCCGCCGCACTGCTTTTTTGGCCCGGTATCGCTCCGTCCTTATCGATTTCAGTCAAGTGCTGCGCCCCCGGCATTCGATTTCACCATTTTGTCTCTCTATCGCTATGGCCTTTTAGTAACCATAGACGTTATTGGCCAGAGCCAGATTCTTGAAAAGCAGGAGATACTATGCCCGCCGCCCATTGGACTGCCATCGAAGCCCTGCCGGAAAAAAAGCTGCAAAGTCTTTTCGACGAAAACGGCGATCGGGTCGATACGCTGACCATAATGCAATCGGGGCTGCGCTTCGATTTTTCCAAGACGCATCTCGATGATAGAATAATTGCCGCTTTTTCAGCCTTGGCGCAATCCATGAACATCGATGGTGCGCGCGAAAAACTGTTTTCCGGCGCCGTGGTAAACGCAACCGAAAGCCGCGCGGCCGAACATGTTGCCGAACGCGGCAGTGGTTCGGCTGAAAGCGTTGCCCAGGCAAAATCTCTGCAAAACCGTATGCGGGGGTTGATCGATGCAATCGAGGCCGGGGCGTTCGGCGAAATCCGTCACATCCTGCATATCGGCATCGGGGGATCGGCGCTGGGGCCAAAATTGCTGATCGACGCTATGGGCCGCGATGACGCGCGCTATGATGTCAAGGTGGTGTCAAATGTGGATGCCAGCGCCTTGGCCGAGGCGGTACAGAATATGGAACCCAAGGCCACCTTGGTCGCGGTCGCATCCAAGACCTTTACGACGACCGAAACGCTCATGAATGCGGAAAGCGCGCTCGAATGGCTGCGCGATGGCGGCGTCGAAGATCCTTATGGCCAGCTGGTCGCGCTGACCGCCGCGCCTGGCAAGGCAATCGAATGGGGTGTGGACGAAAGCCGCATCCTGCCTTTCTCGGAAAGCGTTGGCGGGCGTTATTCGCTCTGGTGCTCGATCGGTTTTCCGGTTGCGGCAGCGCTTGGCTGGGCGGCATTCGAGGAACTGCTTGAAGGCGCCGCCGAAATGGACCGGCATTTCCGCACTGCACCGCTTGCAGAAAACGCGCCGGTGATCGCCGCTTTTGCGGATTTATATTATGCGCAGGTCCGCAAGTGCCAGACCCGAGCGGTCTTTGCCTATGATGAACGGCTGCGCTTGCTGCCCGACTATCTGCAGCAGCTCGAAATGGAATCAAACGGTAAATCGGTCACCGCCCAAGGCAAGCCACTCGATCGCCCCAGCGCGCCGGTAACATGGGGCGGGGTTGGCACCGATGCCCAGCATGCGGTATTCCAGTTGCTGCATCAGGGAACGCATCTCATCCCGGTGGAATTCATTGCCAGCAAGACGCCCGGGCATGATTTCGATCCCGCGCATCATGAAACGTTGCTGATTAACTGTTTTGCGCAAGGAGCGGCGCTGATGCAGGGCAAGCAAAGCGACGATTTCGCGCGCAGCTATGCGGGTGACCGGCCCTCGACGACGATCCTGGTCGATGACGTCACGCCGTCAGTCGTCGGCGCGCTGATCGCCTTTTACGAACATCGCACCTTTTCCAATGCGGTAATGTTGGGGATCAACCCGTTCGATCAGTTCGGTGTCGAGCTGGGCAAGGAAATCTCCAAAGATATCGCACAGAATGGGCCTGCGGGTTTCGACCCTTCGACCAGCGCGCTGATTTCAGCAGCAGGGCTTTAACTTAGTTACCGTGTAACCTATGTCGTCACCCCCGCCTTCGCGGGGGGTGACGAGGCAAACCAGGACTGGAGCGGCATTGATGACTCACGACTTTGACCTATTCGTCATCGGTGCCGGTTCGGGCGGCGTGCGTGCGTCGCGTATTGCCGCAAGCCACGGCGCCAAGGTGGCGATCGCTGAGGAATATCGTGTCGGCGGCACCTGCGTAATCCGGGGTTGCGTGCCCAAAAAGCTGCTCGTTTATGGATCGCATTTTGCCGAGGATATGGAAGATGCGAAACGCTTTGGTTGGACCACCGACGGCGCCACCTTCGATTGGGCGACGCTGCGCGATAATGTCGCTGCCGAGGTTGACAGGCTGGAAGGGCTCTATGGACAGACGCTAAGCAATAACAAGGTCGAAACCTTTCATGAGCGCGCAACGATAGTCGGCCCGAACCGCATCCGTCTGACTAGCGGGCGGGAAATCCGTGCAGAGCATATCCTGATCGCAACCGGTGCCGTACCAGGCATGCCCCCAATCCCGGGGGCGGAGCTGGGCATTACCTCGAACGAGGTCTTTCATCTGGAACGTCTGCCAAAGCGCGCGGTGATCGCCGGAGCAGGCTATATCGCCAATGAATTTGCCGGGATATTCAACGAACTGGGCGTAAAGGTTACACTTGCGACACGCGGCGACCGGATGCTGCGGAGTTACGATCAGGAAATCGTCGGCAAGCTTCTGGATATCACGCGCGAAAAGGGGATCGACGTTCGGCTGAATTTTCCGTTCAACGGCGTTTCTCAACAGCCGGATGGTAGCTTGCTGGTCGACGGCGGAGATCAGGGGTGCATCGAAACCGATCTCGTTCTTTGGGCGATTGGCCGCGTACCCAACACCCGCGATCTGGGACTGGAAAACACCGGGGTCGAAACCGACAAGGATGGAGCCATCGCGGTCGACGAGTATAACCGCACCAATGTGCCCGGTATTTATGCAGTCGGTGACGTCACGAACCGGGTACAGCTTACGCCAATTGCCATTCGCGAAGGCCACGCCTTTGCCGATACCGTGTTCGGCAACAGTCCGCGTACCATCGATTATGGCGCAATCCCGACAGCGGTCTTCAGCAATCCGCCGATTTCGGGCGTCGGGCTGACCGAAGAGGAAGCACGCGACCGGCTCGATGAGATCAAGGTCTACAAAAGCGATTTCCGCGCGATGAAGAATGTCCTTGCCGGGCGCAACGAGCGCGCGCTTTACAAGATGATCGTCGATGGTCGCTCGGGTATCGTGGTGGGCCTGCACATGATCGGCCCGGACAGCGCTGAAATCCTGCAGGCAGCGGCGGTTGCGGTGAAGGCGGGGCTAACCAAGCAGGCTTTCGACGATAC
>JBOFLS010000220.1:0-28469 GCA_051657985.1 Sphingorhabdus sp.
GTCGCCCTGCTTTCCGAACAGGACATATTGGGCGACCGCCTGGTCCGCAGGCGCAAGAACAAGAAAAGCGCCGATGCCTTCCTGGCCGAAATGGCCGCACTCTCGCCCGGCGACCTGGTCGTCCATGTCGAACATGGCATCGGACGTTATGAAGGCCTGGCGTCGATCCCGGTCGGTCAGAGTCCGCATGATTGCGTCGCGCTTTCCTATTCGGGCAGCGACAAGCTGTATGTGCCGGTTGAAAATATCGACGTCCTCACCCGCTATGGCAATTCCGACGGATCGGTCGCACTCGACAAATTGGGTGGGGAGGCATGGCAGCGCCGAAAGGCAAAGCTGAAAGAACGCATCACCGCGATCGCGCACGAACTGATCGCGACGGCCGCGCAACGCGCGCTCCGCCCCGGTGCTGCGATGGACGTCGATGCGGCGGGCTACTCCGCCTTTGTCGACCGTTTCCCCTATGCCGAAACCGACGATCAGGAACGCGTGATTGCCGAGGTGCTGGAGGATCTCGCCAGCGGCAAGCCGATGGACCGGCTGGTCTGCGGCGATGTCGGCTTCGGCAAGACCGAGGTGGCGATGCGCGCTGCCTTTGCAGCGGCCATGGCCGGTTATCAGGTGGCGGTGATCGCCCCGACTACGCTGCTCGCGCGCCAGCATTACACCAATTTCACCGAACGTTTTGCCGATACGCCTGTCAAGCTTGGCCGTCTGTCGCGACTGGTCCCCGCTGCTGAGGCCACAGCCACGCGCGAGGGGCTGGAGGATGGATCGGTCGATATCGTCATCGGCACGCATGCGGTGCTCGCCAAATCGGTGAAGTTCAAGAAACTGGGACTGGTCATCGTCGATGAGGAGCAGCGTTTCGGTGTTACCCATAAGGAGCAGCTGAAAGCGCTGAAAACCGATGTTCACATGCTGACGCTAACCGCAACGCCGATCCCGCGCACGCTGCAAATGGCAATGTCGGGCCTGCGCGATCTGTCGGTGATCCAGACCCCCCCGGTCGATCGGCTGGCGGTGCGCACCTATGTGATGCCTTGGGACGAGGTGGTGATGCGCGAGGCCCTGCTGCGCGAACATTACCGCGGCGGGCAGAGCTTCTTCGTGGTGCCGCGCATTGCCGATTTGCAAGAGATCGAGGATTATCTGCGCGATTCGGTTCCCGAAGTGAAGTTCGTCACCGCACACGGCCAAATGGCGGCGGGCGAGATCGAGGAACGGATGACTGCGTTTTATGACAAACGCTACGACGTGCTGCTCTCGACCACGATCATCGAAAGCGGGCTCGATATCCCCAGCGCCAACACGCTGATCGTTCACCGCGCCGACCGTTTTGGGCTGGCGCAGCTCTATCAGCTCCGTGGGCGCGTCGGGCGGGCGAAACTGCGCGCCTATGCCTATCTGACGCAACCGGCCGACCGCGTCCTTGGCGAAGTGGCGGAAAAGCGGCTGAAGGTGCTGAGCGATCTCGACAGCCTGGGTGCAGGCTTCCAGCTGGCCAGCCATGACCTCGATATTCGCGGCGCGGGCAATCTGGTCGGCGACGAGCAATCGGGGCATATCAAGGAGGTCGGCTTCGAACTTTACCAGGGGATGCTCGAAGATGCGATCCTGGCGGTGCGCGCCGAGACGCAGGGCCTGGCCAAACCGCGCGACAGCTTTAGCCCGCAGATCACCATCGATGCGCCGATCCTGATCCCCGAGGATTATGTGCCCGACCTGTCGGTGCGCATGGCGCTTTACCGCCGCCTCAATGATCTGGACGGCGCGATCGAGATCGAAGGGCTGGCCGCCGAAATCGCCGACCGCTTCGGCCCGATCCCCGAACCGACACAGAACCTGCTAAAGCTGATCGAGATCAAGCAAAACGCGCTGGAAGCCCAAGTCGCCAAAATCGAAAGCGGCCCCCGCGGCGCCCTCGTCAGTTTTCACGAAGACCGCCCGCCCAATATTGCCGGGTTATTGGCCTATGTCGAACGCCTAGGCGAAACCGCCAAGCTGCGCCCCGACAGCAAACTGGTAATCACCCGCAACTGGCCCGACGCCAAGGCAAAGCTGAACGGGTGCTTGCAGCTTTCGAAAGGGCTGGCCGGGCTGGCGCGCAAGGTGAATGGCGGGGAGACGGCTGGGGCTGCATAATCGTTTGGGCAGCAAAGTTGGGGGGAGCGCACTGTCCGGATTTGTTCGTCGAATTAGAAAAGCGGACGTTTCGAGAGCGCCCAAACGAACTGGACTTGATTCAAGAGATCAGCTTGCTAGGCGGAGTTATGTCTCAGGAAGCGCTGGTTCCGCGCATAGCGGTCGAGGCCGATTTTTCGGCCATGCAAAAGGTAATGGCGCGTTCAATTGGCGAGTTACAACGCGAGTTCCTTCGCGATGAAGAGATCGCCGCCAGTTACGCCGTCATGGGTCTGGATACTCAACTTGTAAGGGACCGCACCTATTTCATCGTCGAACAAGATCGCATCGTCGCAGGCTGCGGAGGCTGGAGCCGACGTGCGACACTTTATGGCGGCGACCATTCGACCGACCTGCGCGAGCCGCGATTGCTAGACCCTTATGTCGAAGCGGCTCGCATTCGTGCCATGTATACCAATCCTGACTTCGCGCGCCGAGGGATCGGTCGGCTTATCTTGCAGTTATGCGAGAATGCCGCTTGCGAAGAGGGGTTCAGTCAGGCTGAACTTATGGCGACATTGGCAGGCGAGCCGTTGTATCGGGCTTGCGGATACGAGGAGTTGGAGCGCGTTTCGACGACTGTTGACGGCGTCAGTGTTCCGCTCATCAGGATGGGCAAGAAGCTCTTACCTGTATCGTAGAACTAAGCACATATCGCGAAACACTGTGTCGGCGGCAAGTTCGTTGTTGGCATTTGTGGCCGCCGATGCCACGCGTCCGTTCTGGGTTATTCGGCACCAGTGAACGAACAGCCGAAAACTGGTCGCTAGCGGCCATGTGGTTCCCTTCGACCGGTAAGTTGGGGGGAGCAGAAAGGCGGCTTTTACGTATAAAGAATTGAAAGTAGCCGCTGGTTCACATCTAAGCAGTCCTCAGATTTCGCTCTGAATTTGGTACATTGAAGAATTGGTAAGAGTTGGCCGCTACTGGCAGGAAAATGGATGTGATCACCGCCTTGGCTGAGAAGCTCGCGAAGCACCCTGAGTTGGAATGGACCAAGGAGGACCAGGGGTTCCGGCTTAAAGCACCCAGACCAGATGGATTCGCAGTAGAGCTGCGTAACGAGGGAGACGAATGGACCGTCTACTTGGGCAGCGGTGGTTGGCACCAACACTTTGATGATCCAGAAAAAGCCCTGAACTTTATCGCGTGGTGTTACTCGGGCGAGGCGCGTGTGCGCGAAGTTTGGCGGGGAACCTTACTTCAAAAGGCTATTCTCGAAGCTCATGAAAACGGGGGCTGGCGCTCAATATCTGAAACAGGGCTCATCTTTGCTCCCTTTTGGAAAGAGCGGCACGAGGTTGTTCTGGAGAACCCTAATCTCCTTACAGATTGAGCATCCGCTGGCCACCAATAACGCTACGGTGCTGACGCGGCACGGCATGAACAATGTGTCCGCTTTCAGGGGCGGCCATTAAATGAACTAACGTCTGAAAACTGGTCGCTTTCGGACATTGCCGAAAATGTGTTTGGCAAACTAGAATTGACATCTACGTCATGTTCTTGTATTGTTCTATTGCTCTTTGATAGCCGGTTCTGGCACTGAATATCATTCGTCTATCTGCGGTATAGTCAATTATGCTGTATATAGGAAATTATATTGCGTAAATCTTTGGTCGAAAACCGTTCAGGTGAGAACTTAGTGTGACCTTTCGTTTTTCCACCATCCCCTCAAAAATTGGCTTTCCTAGCTATCCAGCACCCCTCAATTCGCTCGCAACGCGAAATCGATGAATGCACTTGGGGCCAGCGGTTCGGAACGCAAATAGCCCTGGAAATAGTCGCAGCCCTCGGCGCGCAGCCTTTCCAGCTCGGCCTCGCGCTCGACACCCTCTGCTATGATTTGCAGGCCCAGCGCCTTCGCCATCGCAATGATCGCACGCAGGATGATCCGGTCCTTGCCCTGCCCCGCAATGTCGGGGGTCATCGCCTTGTCGATCTTCAGATAATCGAGGGGGAGGGTTTTCAGGTAGGCAAGGCTCGAATAGCCGGTGCCGAAATCATCGACCGCGATGCGGATATTGCGCTGGCGCAATCTTTCAAGCTGTTGCGAGGCAAGGTCTATATCGCGAACCAGGCTTTCCTCGGTCAGTTCCAGCGTCAGCCGTTCGGGTGGCAGATTGGCGGTCTGCAACAACGTCAGCAGCCTTTCCGAATAGCCTTCGCCCAGTTCCTCCGCGCCCAAATTGATCGACAGTCGCAGATCGTCAAGCGCTGTTGGCCATCCCGCAGCGATCCCGATGGCCTGTTGCTGGATCAGGTGCGACAATTCCTCGCGCAGATCGCAACGATCGGCAGCGGCGAACAATTGGTCTGCGCCCACTTCGCCAAAATCGGGATGCTGCCATCGGGCCAGCGCCTCTGCCCCCACCAGCCTGCCGTCCGCGACCGAAAACTGCGGTTGCAGCAGGATGGCGATCTGCCCTTCGGCGATCGCTGCGCGTAACGATCGATCCAGCGCCGCGGTGGTTTCGGGATCGACGCCGGGGTCGCTTTGGGCCACGGCGAACTTGCTCCCCTTGCGCCCATAAGCCTGCGAAAGCGCCGCCCTTGCCTGTTGCAGCAAGGCTTCACCCCCTTGCCCCATCCGCGCGCGGGCCACGCCGATACGCGCGCTGATGTGGATTTCCTGCCCTTTCCCACCGACATTGCCGGATACCGAGGTCAACAAACGCCGCACAATCGTTTCGACGATCCCGGTTTCGGTGCTGTGCCCGATGATCAGCAGAAATTCGCGGCCCGGCATCCGGGCGACCATCACAGCGCCGGTAATGCCCGCAGCGCTACGCACTATCCGCTGGCCGACCTCGGCTATCACCGCGTTACCGGCTTCGCGCCCGTGCAGGTCGTTGATTTGCTTGAGATCGCGTATGCCGACAAGCATCAGTGTGGCAGAGCGTGTGGCGCTTGCCTCGAACGCCGAAAGCCAGAGCTGCGCATCGCGCGCGGGTGCTATTTTTGCAGACAGGGGCACGGTGCGATCGGACATATCCGATCACTAATAGCGGCAAATTCTTTCGCAAGCATTGCCAGCATCATTTGGGCGCGATAGGTGACGCCTATGAGGGACGGGTTCGGACGCCAGATAGACTATTTGCGGATATCGGTAACCGACCGGTGCAATTTCCGCTGCCATTACTGTATGCCCGAAAACCAGAGCTTCCTGCCGCGCGCCGAACTGCTGGATTATACCGAGATTTCCTTGCTCGCCGAACGTTTCATCGATCATGGCATCCGCAAGATCCGGCTGACCGGAGGCGAACCGCTGGTGCGGCGCGATATCGGTTTGTTGATGCGGCAATTGGGCAAGCATGTTGCAAGCGGGCGGCTCGATGAGTTGACATTGACCACCAACGGCAGCCGCCTTCGCCAGCATGCAGCCGATATCGCGGCAGCCAATATCCGACGGATCAACGTCAGCCTCGATAGCCTCGATCCTGCGCGCTTTGCCGAGATTACCCGTGGCGGTAAATTGGCCGAGGTGCTTGACGGCGTTAAGGCCGCGAAAGATGCGGGGATAGGAGTCCGCATTAATATGGTCGCGCTGAGGGGCATAAATGACGATGAGATCGTCGCAATGGCCGAATATTGCGCCGGAAACTGCCATGATCTGGCGCTGATCGAAACCATGCCGCTGGGCGACGGTGTGAGCGGGCGTACCGACCATTTTATCGCTCTCGATGCGTTTATAGCACCCTTGCGCGAGCGTTGGGCGATCGGCCCGGTGGATCATCGCACCGCCGGCCCTGCGCGTTATTGGCATGTCGAACCACTGGGCCTTCGCCTTGGCCTGATCACGCCGCTGAGCCGCAACTTCTGCGATGACTGCAACCGGCTGCGGCTGACGACCGATGGCAAGATTTTCATGTGTCTGGGTTCCGACCTGCATGTCGATCTGCGCGCAGCGATCCGGGGGGAAGGCACGGCCGCGGTCGATCGCCTGCTGCAACAGGCGCTCAAGCTGAAACCCGAACGGCATGATTTCGAACGGCAGATGGAAAACCGGAACCTGCGCCTCGACCGCCATATGAATGCGACCGGCGGATGAGCCGTTTCAACAAGCTTGCCTTGCTCGCCTCCCCGGGCGAAGCCGCGCGCGAGGCGGAAAAGCAGCTGCGCGAACGGCATGATTTCGTCGCGCTCGAAGAGGCCGATGCCGTGATTGCGCTGGGCGGCGATGGCTTCCTGTTGCAACTGCTCCACCGTCTCCTCGAACAAAGGCGCGATCTGCCCGCTTATGGTATGAACCTGGGGACCATAGGTTTCCTGATGAATGCCTGGCGGCCCGACGCGTTGCTCAACCGGCTGGAACGGGCCAAAAGCTTTTCGGTAACGCCGCTGATGGCCACCATCGAGGCCGCATCGGGCCAGCGCTTCACCCTGCCCGCAATCAACGAGGTTTCGCTGCTACGCGAAACGCGGCAGGCGGCCAAGATCGCTATAGAAGTTAACGGTCGCACCGTATTGGAAGAACTTATTTGCGACGGAATCCTGGTCGCGACACCGGCCGGGTCGACCGCCTATAACCTTTCTGCCAACGGCCCGATCCTGCCGCTCGATAGCTCGCTATTGGCGCTTACCCCGATCAGCCCGTTCCGCCCGCGCCGCTGGAAGGGCGCGATCCTGCCCGATCGTTATGTAGTAAAGATAACGATCCTCGAAAGCGGAAAACGTCCGGTCAGCGCGGTTGCCGACCAGCGTGAAATCCGCGATATCGCCTCGGTCGAGGTCGCGCTCGATCGCAACCGTTCGCTCACGCTGCTATTCGATCCCGAACATGCGCTCGATGATCGCATCGCAATGGAGCAATTTGTTGTTTGAGCACTTGCATTTTGTTTCAACCCGCGTCATAGGCGCGACCTGCCCGGCAATGTCGGGCTGTTCCCCGGTAGCTCAGCGGTAGAGCATCCGACTGTTAATCGGACGGCCGATGGTTCGAATCCGTCCCGGGGAGCCACTTTTTTCTTCGAAAATCAGATAGCCTGTAGCAGCAAGCGGATGGCTGCGTAGCCGACGAGCAGTGCGGTCATGCGCCGCAACCACAGGGGCGAGAAGAATTTGATCCCAATCATGCTGCCGATTTGCCCACCAACGAATACGGCAAGTAAAAGCGGCCAGAAGGTTGCGGCAGGCTCGGCAAAGGTGGCTAAACCTCCCTTTAGCAATTGGCCCGCCAGTCCGGTGATCGAATTGACGAGAATATAGAGCGAGGCGAAAGCGGCGATTCGTTTTCCCTCCGCCCAACGGATCAGATGCAGCACCGGTGCCATGAAGATGCCGCCACCAATCCCGGAAAGGCCTGCAAGCAAACCGACAGCCGCCGATATACCCAATATTGCCGGTTGGGGCATATTGCGTTGCGGCAACGACTCCTGAGGCAAAAGCAGCGCGATGGCCGACAACAGCAGCGCGCTGCCTAGAATGAGAAGGAATATGTGTTCCTTCAGGGGCGTCAGACCACCAAGAAAAGCGAGCGGCGCAGAGACGGCCAAAAGCGGCAGTACAGCCTTCCAGTCGATCAGTCCTGCCCGCCAGAACCGGATGGTTCCGCCCGTCACTACGACGATATTGCAGCATAAGGAAATAACCGGGATCAGCTGCGGGTCGATCCCGGTAAAGGTCAGCAGCGCGGTGTAAGACGAGCCCCCGCCAAAACCGACCGATGCATAAATCAGCGCGATGAAGCCGAACAGCAAGGCCAGCATCGCGCTCATGTTTGTACTAGCTCAAAAAATTCTACTCTTACAAAAGTGTCGTCATTCCCGCGAAGGCGGGAGTCCACCACCTGATATCGAATTTTAACTCTGACTTGCAGTTTAAACCTCCGGCCTAGGTGATGGATTCCCGCCTTCGCGGGAATGACGCATTTTATCTTGAATATTGAGGCTCAAGATCAGGCTCTAAAAGCTATGACAGCGCCCCATGGCAATGCTTGTATTTCTGCCCTGACCCGCATGGACAAGGATCGTTGCGGCGAATATCGGGATTTCCGGCAAAGGGATCGCCTTCGGCCGGATTTGCCGCAACTTGCCGCGCCGGGATCGAAGCCCGGATCAGGCCGAGATCACCCGCGTCGATATCGTCGCTGTCATCTTCTCCAGTCAGCGGATCGAAATGCGTTGTCAGAAACTCCGGTAGTTCGGGCAGCTCGCCGGCCATCATCGGTGCCTCAACCACGAAATCATTGGTCAGCATCGTCTTGACGATATCCTCGCGGATCGAACCCAGCATGCGTTCGAACAGGCCGAAGCTTTCCTGCTTATATTCATTGATCGGGTTCTTTTGCGCATAAGCACGCAGATAGATTACCTGGCGCAAGGCATCGAGCGTCGAGAGATGCTCTTTCCAATGATGGTCAAGATTCTGGAGAAGCACTTGCTTTTCGATCTGGCGAAACAGCGACGGATCGACGGAGGCCCGCTTTTCGGCAAGCTTTACCTCGGCCATTTGTGCAATCCGCGTTTCGACCAGTTCGGGATCGATCGCCTCTTCGGTTAGCCATGCATCGATATCGGGATAAAGCCCCAGAACCTCGCCGGTGCGTTTTTTCAGGCCATCGACGTCCCATTGTTCGGGATAGGTTTCGGGCGGGCAGTTTTCACCGACAACATTGTTGACCGTTTCCTGCAGCATATCATCAAGCACATCGTCAACCGCGTCAGCATCCATGATGTCGCTGCGCTGTTCATAGATCACCTTGCGTTGATCGTTCATGACGTTGTCATATTCGACCAGCTGTTTGCGCACATCATAATTGCGCGCTTCGACCTTCTTTTGCGCGGTTTCAATCGCCTTTGACAGCCATTTGCCACCGATCGCCTCACCATCTTCCAACGAAGAGTTCATCATGCGGGCAAACAGCGTCTCCGAGCCGAAGATGCGCAGCAGATCGTCTTCAAGGCAAAGATAAAAGCGCGACAGGCCAGGATCGCCCTGACGACCGGAGCGACCGCGAAGCTGGTTATCGATGCGGCGGCTTTCATGCCGTTCGGTCGCAAGCACGAACAGACCGCCTGCCTCCAGCACCTTGGCCTTTTCGGCTTCGATCTCTTCCCTGATCCGTGCAATCGCCTTATCGCGTTCCGGACCTTCGGGCATGGGAGTGAAGACGCGCTGACCGTCAGTCTCGCTCCATTGGCCGACTTCATCATCGATGCGAAATTCAAGGTTGCCACCCAATTTGATGTCGGTGCCGCGCCCGGCCATGTTGGTCGCAATCGTTACCGCGCCCAGACGCCCTGCCTGCGCCACAATATGCGCCTCCATTTCGTGGAAGCGTGCGTTGAGAACGGCATGCTCGACGCCTTCCTTGTTCAAATATTCGGAAAGCAGTTCGGATTTCTCGATCGAAACCGTACCGACCAGCACAGGCTGTCCGCGATCGTTCGCTTCCTTGATCGCTTTGGCTATGGCCGCAAACTTATCGGCTGTGTTCTTATAAAATTCGTCGTTTTCGTCGATCCGCTGTACGGGTACGTTCGTCGGAATTTCGACGACGT
Source organism: Sphingorhabdus sp. (assembly GCA_051657985.1). GTDB lineage: Bacteria > Pseudomonadota > Alphaproteobacteria > Sphingomonadales > Sphingomonadaceae > Sphingorhabdus_B. Next base: position 9,684 of record JBOFLS010000220.1, read on the forward strand.
TCAGCTTGTAAATGTCGAAAAATTCCTGCGCTTCGGTCGCAGCGGTTCCCGTCATGCCCGAGATTTTGGGGTACATGCGAAAATAATTTTGAAAGGTGATCGTTGCAAGCGTTTGGTTTTCGGGCTTGATCGGTACACCTTCCTTCGCCTCGACCGCTTGGTGCAGACCATTGGACCAGCGCCGCCCGTCCATCATCCGCCCGGTGAACTCGTCGATAATGATCACTTCATCATCCTTGACGATATAATCGGTATCGCGCTTGAACATCACATTGGCTTTCAGCGCCTGATCGAGGTGATGAACGACCTGCGTGTTTTCAAAATCATAGAGGTTATTGCCGACAAGCAGGCCAGCCGCCTCCAGCAAACGTTCGGCCTTTTCGGTGCCATCCTCGGTCAGAATGACATTGCGCTGCTTTTCATCCTTTTCGTAATCGCTTTCATCAAGTTGGATCACGATCTCGTGCACAGACCTGTAAAGTTCCGACTTGTCATCGGTCGGTCCTGAAATAATCAGCGGCGTGCGTGCCTCATCGACCAAGATCGAATCCACTTCATCGACGATCGCATAGTTGAACGGGCGCTGCACCATCTGCGAACGCTCATGCTTCATGTTGTCACGCAGATAATCAAAGCCAAGCTCGTTATTGGTTGCATAAGTAATATCGCAATTATAAGCCGCACGGCGTTCATTTTCGGAGAGATTTGGTACGATCACACCGGTCGTCAGTCCAAGGAACCCATATATCTGCCCCATCCACTCGGCATCACGATTGGCGAGATAATCGTTGACGGTAACGACATGTACGCCCTTGCCTTCGATGGCGTTCAAATAGGTGGCAAGCGTCGCCACCAGTGTCTTACCCTCGCCGGTGCGCATCTCGGCAATTTCACCACGATGGAGCACGATACCGCCCACCATCTGCACATCGAAATGGCGCATGCCCGTTACGCGTTTCGAAGCTTCGCGAACGGTGGCGAAAGCTTCGGGCAGGATATCGTCAAGCGTCTCCCCTGCTTCCAGGCGGTTGCGGAATATCTGTGTCTGATTTTTTAGATCTTCGTCGGAAAGCGCCGCGATTTCATCTTCCAGCGCATTGATTTTCACAACGATCTTCATCGTTTTGGCGACATAACGGTCGTTCGACGAACCGAACATGGATTTGGCAATTTTGCCGAGCATGGTGCAAACCTTTATAGAATATAGGAAAATGAGCCTGCACCAATCGTGAGGCTTTAAAATGGACTAGCAGCGTCGAAAGACGCGTAAGGTACAGCTATTCCTGTAAAAGATCGGCTCTTAAGACCGGACTTGAGATGGGGAAAATATCAACAAGCCAAGCAACTACGGCTTCGTTACCGGACATTGTGACCATCTCGACAGTCGACGGCTTCGGTGTATCTGCGTCGATAACAATCGTCGTAGCAACAGCATCTGCCAGTTCAACCGGTGAAGCTGTGCTGCTTGGAGAGGTTGTCTCTACCGGACGCGCCGCCTCTGCGGCTGAGAAGCCGGTCAGCAACGCAAGGAGGTAAAGCAATAAACGCATTGTGCCAATATCCCTGTAGGCCTGTGTATATAGGGTTGACTTGAGCTTGCGTCCATCCCCATTGCACGCGGCGTTTATAGTGAAAGTTTCTTTACATGACGTCAACCTCGCCGCTGGCATTGCCTTTTCCTGAAATGCCCGAAATCGCAGGTGTAATACGCCGAGTTGCCAAGGCGCGGTATAAGGAGTGGGACCGTTGCGACCTAACCTTTATCGAGCTTGATGCGGGAACCTCGGTCGCTGGGGTCACGACGCGCAATGTCTGCTGTTCGTCCGAGGTTGAGCTGTGCCGCGATAATCTGAAAGGCGGGCGTGCACGGGCGTTGGTGGTGAATGCAGGGAATGCCAATGCCTTTACCGGCTATCGCGGGTGCGAGGCCGTGGAGGCGATCATGGCGCAGGTTGCGGCGCACCTCGATTGCCCGCCTGCTGAAGTGTTTGTTTCCTCGACCGGTGTGATCGGCGTTCCCCTGCCCAAGGACAAGGCCGAGGCGGGTTTACGCACCGCGTTTGAGGCGGCCCCCTGCAGCTGGCGAGATGTAGCCGAAACCATCGGCACCACCGATACTTTTGCAAAAGGGGCGATGGCCAGCGCGATCGTTGATGGCAAACGCATTGAAATCGTCGGGATAATCAAGGGCAGTGGCATGATCGCGCCCGATATGGCGACGATGCTGGGCTATATCTTCACCGATGCGGCCGTCGAGCCCGCCTTCCTGCAGCAGGTGCTAAGCGCGGCCAACACCTCCACCTTCAACTGCATCACCGTCGATAGCGACACCTCGACCAGCGACACCGTGCTTGCTTTTGCGACTAGTAAGGCGGGTAACGCCCCCCTCGCCTCGTTCGACGATCCCGGCGCGGATGCCTTTGCCGCAGCGCTCCACGATGTCTGCCGCCAACTCGCCCAACTGGTCGTCCGCGATGGCGAGGGCGCGCAGAAGTTCATCGAAATTGCTGTGTCCAGGGCGATCAGCGATGAAAGCGCGCGCCGCATCGGCCTTGCAATCGCCAACTCCCCCCTCGTCAAGACCGCGATCGCCGGAGAGGACGCAAACTGGGGCCGCGTCGTCATGGCGGTGGGCAAGGCCGGCGAACCTGCAGATCGTGACCGGCTATCGATTTGCTTTGGGGCAACACAAGTCGCATGCCATGGGCTTGCGGTCGATGATTATGATGAAACGCCGGTAACCACGCATCTTAAGGGCCGGGAAATCAGTATCGGTGTGGATTTAGGCTTGGGTACAGGCCGCGCAACTATATGGACTTGCGACCTGACCCAAGGCTATATTAGCATCAATGCCGATTATCGAAGTTAGAGTGCAGCTTCAAGCCAACCCTTGATCTGCGCCTTAGGCGCTGCACCAACCTTGGTTTCTACGGGCTGACCATCCTTGAATAAAATCATCGTTGGAATGCCGCGCACGCCATATTTGCCAGGCGTATCCGGATGATCGTCGATATTGAGTTTTGCAATCGTAACCTGTTCGCCCAGTTCCTCGCTGATTTCTTCAAGGCTGGGGCCGATCATCTTGCATGGGCCGCACCATTCGGCCCAGAAATCAACCAGGACGGGTTTGGACGAGGCCAGCACTTCGGTTGCAAAATCACTATCGCCAACTGCTTTCGTTGCCATCGGATTGTCTCCTTCTTTGAAGATCAATGTATTGCGCGCATAGCCCGGTTGCAAGCATGAGTGGAATAGATTTGCTTGGGATGCTCAAACCGGCTCATAGGGTTCAAGATCGGTCGCGCTCAGTTCAACGATCATGGGCGCATGCGTGTAAAGCAGCGCCACTGAAACAGGGCGATCAGGAAATATCTTTTCGACCGCAGCCTTATAATAAGCCATTTGCCGCAACACGGATCTGGCGATATCACTCACGTTCGAAGGCACTCGCCGGGTGGTTTTAAAATCCACGATGCGTACATAGTCTTTTTCGACGAGCAGGCGATCGAGACGCCCCGCAATCACCGTTTCGCCTAAGACGGCCGCAATGGGCACCTCGGCACGCGACGCTTTTGAAAAAATGGAAGACCAGGCCGAATTCGAAAGTAGATCGCGGATCTGCGCAATGATTGCCGCATGATCGTGGCGCAAGTCCCGGTCGCGTGCCAGCAGCCATTGCGCGGCATCGGATTCAAAGCGGTCAAGCCGGTTCGGATCGATTCTTTCGATCAAGCCATGGATCAGTTTACCGCGCTCTGCGGCATTGCGCATCGTTGCTGCTGGAGGACGCTCGCCGACGTCGCTATCATCCAACAAAGACGGTGCAAGCGGTCGGGATGGCCGGGTTTCTGATGCTGCCGGTGTCAACAGCCATTCCGGCAGCGGTTCATTCACCTGACTTTTGACAGAACCGGGGGCCTGATCCTTATCGCCGGTTCCTTGCTGAGCTGTACCAGAAAGGACCCGAAGCAGCCGCCCTTTTGCATCATATTCCTGCCGGCACCCAGCCGCCTCCATTGCGGTCTCAATAGCTTTATACCAGCTTTCGGTTTTAGGTTCCTTTTGTCGCGAACTCAGATTTCCGACGATGATCAATCGTTCTTCAGCTCTCGTAATTGCCACGTAAAGCAGCCGGTAATGCTCATTCAGTTCACTTTTTTCGCGTGCCTCTTCTAGTTGCGCCAATTGTCCCACACGGGCGTCCCTATCGATACGAAGCATTGGTATAGACGCGCCATTATCAGTCGGCAGTTTGGCAAGAGGATCCTTATTGGCTGCAGATCCCGGGTCGCTTGCCGCATCCGCAAGGATCACGACGGGTGCCTGCAGTCCCTTTGCGCCGTGCACAGTCATGATCTGCACTTCGTTGCTGCCCGTCAGACGTTCGCGCTTGATCTCGTTAGTTCCGCGCTCGAACCAATCGAGAAATGGCTGCAACATACCGCCCGCATTCGCTTCAAACTCGATCGCAAGGTTCAAAAATTCTTCGATCGGTATCGCGACTTCGCTCCCCAATCGTTCGATAAATTTGCGCCGTCCTTCGGTTGAGCCGGACAATATCTGTTCCAAGAATTCGTATGGCGTCGTAAAATCAACGCTAGCAAGCATGGTATGAAGCGGTTGAAGATCGGCTGCGATAGCCTCGTTGCTGCGTAAATGCTGCCAAAGGCTTGTCCTGTCGTTTCGATAGCCATGATCGAGCAATTGTTGCTGTGTCCAACCGATCAGGGGCGATACGAGCAGGCAGGCAAGGCTGAAGTCGTCGAGCGGCTGCAGCGCAAACCGGATGGCTGCGATCAGATCCTGGACAGCAAGCTGCTCGTTCAATCGCATGCGGTCGATTCCGGCAACCGGAACTTTCATCGCATGCAATCGGGCGACGAGCAGCGATGCAACCTCGTTGCGCTTACGAAACAGAACCATGATGTCCCTCGGCTCGAGGGGCTTTTTCGTGCTAGCGAGAACCGGCCGTTCGTCGATCAATGCCTTGATCTTTTGTGCAAGCAATGCCGCCAGTTCACGCTTTTCCGGGCCCAGCCATTGCTCTTCATCGTCTTCGCCATCGCTGTTCGATAACGACTCGGCGCTGATTGGCTCAAACAATTCGATCAAACCCACATCGGGTTTGTCGCCGATATGCAGATCGACGGCTTGATCTAGCCCGAAACGCGAATAACCGCTGCTGTCCAGCAGAGCATTGACCAGCTTCAAGATGGGCTGCGTCGAACGAAAAGACTGCGCCAGCGTCAATTCGTGCAACTGGCCTTCCTGTTCCTTAAGCCGTCGGGCATAGCGCTGGCCAGCGGCGCGGTATTTTCTTGGATCGGTACCCTGAAAGCCGTAGATCGCCTGCTTGAAATCGCCAACCGCAAATATAGTGCGCGGTTTGCCTGCCTTGGCACCCTCGCCTGCAAAAAAATCCCCGGTCAAGGCTTCGATGATCGCCCATTGCGCATCGTTGGTATCTTGCGCCTCGTCGACAAGCACATGGTCGATCCGCCGATCGAGCTTGTAACGCACCCACTCGGTCATGCTTCCCTGATTGAGCAGCTGAGCCGCCTTTTCGATTAGATCATCGAAATCAACCAGTCCGCGTGCCCGTTTTGCATCGGCATAGCGCAAGGCAAAGGCTTTGCCTGCCAACAACGCATCCGCCAGTTTGTCCGCATAGAGGAGCAAGGATCGGGCCCTCACCAAACCCGCCGTCCAGAAATGCAGTTCGGTGGCGAGACGCACATAAGCTTCCGAACGGGGAATGCGGTTGGAACCCAGCGCATGCGGCTCGCCACTTGCCTGAACCGTCCAGCATTTATGCACTTGCTCGATTTGGCTTACGCGTTCAGGCAGGGAAGATGCCAACCAGGATCGCAGGGTATCGGCCCGCTCCGAACCGACCTTAGTGCCCCATTCGATGTTCTGATCGATAAGAGCGCGGATCGATTGAAGATCGACATTCTCATCGGAAACCAGAAACTGCAATATGTCCTCGGTGGTTCCTTCATAGCCAAGATCCAGATGGCGGCGAATAGAAAGCACAAGACCTTTGTCTTCCGGCAAACCCCGCATGGCATCGATTGCCGATGCGCAGCGTTGCAGAAACGTCCAGGCGCCATCCTCACCGCGTTGATAACTCAGTCTGTGCAGGCTTTGGACGATGCGCAAGTCGCCGCTTTCGTCAGCTTCATGAGCAATCTGCGTCAATACATCCTTTTGCAAAACAATCTTGCCGCGGTCGTCGAGCGCTTCGAAGCCCGGCATTATGCCCGCTTCTTCGGGAAAGCTTGCCAAGAGCGATTGGCAAAAGCTGTGGATCGTCATGATCTGCAACCCGCCGCCCGGCGCATCGAGGATCTCGGCAAAAAGCCTGCGTGCCGAGGCGCGCTCTTCCGGCCCTCCCCGCGCGCCGATGGCCTCAAGCTCCCGGAAGAGACGATCGTTATCCATCATCACCCAGGATGCAAGCTTGCTGTTGATACGTGCCGCCATCTCAGCCGCGGCAGCCTTGGTAAAGGTAAGGCAGAGGATTTCTTCGGGTTTTGCTCCATCGAGCAACAGACGGATGACTCGCGCGGATAGCACTTGCGTTTTTCCCGAACCTGCAGACGCGCTTAGCCAGACATTGCTATCCGGAACGGCAGCAGCCTGTTGCGACCGGGTAAGGCTCGGAATGCCGATTTCAACTTTCATGACCGTCTTCCCAATCGGCCTGGCCTAGCCATTCGTCGAGGCGCATCAGTTGATCATAATCGTGAAAGGCCGCATATTCCGGCTTCAGCTTAGCGGTGAAGGGGGCGTTACCCAATATCCAGCTATCGATTGCCTCTTTTGCATGACGATCGGCAAAGCCTGCAAAAGATTCCGTGTTGGGGGCATTATCCTTTGCCGATTTAGCGAAAGGGGAAATGACCGAACCGAAATCACCGGCCTTGTTCTTTGCAAGCGACCAATATTCATAGCCGCCGACTGCTCCGCGCAATACGTCCGAACCGCCGGTTTCGATCAGACGTCCGGCAAGTCCCAATTGCAAAGCATAGCCTGAGGCAATTTTGGTTTTGGCAGGCGAACTACCGGTCTTGTAGTCAATGATTACCAACCGGCCGTCGGTAGCCCTGTCGACACGATCAATACGGCCATGAACCTTGATACCGGAAAAATCGCCTTCGACCTTTATCTCGAACGCCTCGATCGTGCGTCCCTGCGATGCGGCCCGTTCGGTCTCGGTGGCGACCCACTGCAAACCCGCGACAATTCTTGGCTGCCATAGCAGGCGAAGCGTGGGTGACACGGCGTGATCCGCCAGCATGTTTTCGGCAAAATCCACCAAGCTATCGATGTTGCGCCGCCCCTTCTTCGTCCAATCCTCGATAATCTTGTGCACCAATGTACCTCTCCATGCCGGATCGGCATCGGCATCGATAGATCTCAGCACATCGAGTTTCAAAATGTTGCGCGCATAAAAGGCATAAGGATCGGATTTCAGGACATCCATCTGGGTGATCGATATCGTTATGCGGCGCTGTTCCGCGGAAGGCATTGGTGCCGGCCGGGGATAGATGGCGGTAACCTTATCTGAACGATGAAGTCGATGAGCAAGATTTATGATATTGCTATCGATATGAAGATTTTCGCCTATCAACGCCTGCAACCGAAGCAAAAAGCGCGATGCGATGGTCGGTCCCGACCGATCCCTCCTTGCCCGCGTCAACACCACTTGCGATGCGCCCAAGGCACTGGCCAGATCATGCGCCGAAAGCCCGATATTGCGATCGATACCGGGCAGATCGAGTTTACGACGCAGATGCGGGGCTAGCCAAGGATCCGGATCGGGCACTTGCGGCCAGGTGCCTTCATTCAGGCCGGCGCAAATCAGCAGATCCGCCGATTGCAGCCGCGCCTCGATAAGGCCGTAAATGGACACACGCGGATGGCGACCATAAGGATAGCGGATATTGATCTCATCAAGAAAAGTAGCGAGAATATCAGGGTAGGCCTTGATCCCGATATCCGAAAGCGAGTCGAGCGATTGTTGGCCATATTCCTCGACGAATTGAGCAAGGCAACGCCCTGCAATACCCTTCCAGATCGCACCATCGGTCAGATAATCGGCAACCTTGGCCACGGCATCCAGATGGGCTGTCAGATGCCGACTGCCAGTTTCGACATTCGGGCGAAGGAATTCTTCCAACTCCGCCCACCAGCGGATCAGTTCGGCATCCGTGCGTTTTTCATCGACATGGCGTATGATCGTATCGGTAATCGCCTTGGCACCCTTGAGCAATTGCGGCCCCCGCAGCAAAAGATCGAGCGCGCGCACTTTGGCAAGCCAGGCCTGCCGTGTCTCACCGTCGCGTACCAAAGGATGCTTGAAAGCCGCAAGCAAAGCTATCGGATCCAACTCTCGCGCCAGCATCTGCGAGATCGTTAGAAAAAGCATGCCTACCGGTTCTTTGGATAAAGGTTCTCCGGCGCTATCGTCGGCCTCGATGTTCCAGCGCCGAAGCTTAGCCACTACACGGCGGGCCAGTTCGCGGTCGGGGGTTGCCAAAGCGATGCGTTTTCCGGGTTGCTCAATGGCCTCGCGGATCAATATCGCGATCGCCTGGGCTTCCTCCGCCTGATCCTCGGCCTCGATCAACCGGACATGATCCAACGTGCGGCATTGTAGTGGCAATGCCTGCCATGCGATAGTATCGTCAGGAATGCAAAAGGCTTGCTGAACGATCCGTGCTATCGGACAATCTTTTCCAATGACACCACCGATCGAAAACGTATCGACCTCGTCTCTGGCAATACCCATGCGGTGCAGCAGCAGTTTCAGATGATATTGGGGATGAGCCTCTTGTCGGGGTGACCGTTTTGTCCCATCCGAAAGGTCCGGCGGAACATCGACATCGCCAAGCGCATCCCATTGCTCGTTAGACATCGAAAGATTGAGATGCGGCAGCAACACCAACCCGTCGGGCAGCTTTGCGATATGCGACAATAATCGTGCGATCGCAGGGGCTGCAGTCGTAATACCAGCGGCAATGACGGGGGTTGTTGGCGGATTACCGCTAAGCCGTTCGCAAAGTTTGTAGAGTAACGCATTGCGCCTGGTCGGCGGGGCCATTAATTGACGGCTTTTCAACCATTTTTCGCTTTGTCCGCACAAACGTTTCAGACTGTCATAAGCCGTAGACCAATGTGCGGCCAAATCGGCATTATCGTGATCGAGATCGATGTTGCGAATTGATTTTTCTTCGATCTCCAATTCGTTGAAGGTTTCAATCAATCTGCGTGCCAGATAAAGCGCCTCGGCTGCGCTGACATTGGGTCGGTCGGTGCGCACGAGGGAAACCATGTGCAACAGTCTTTCGGCGTCGTTTACTGGAGGCAAAGGTGCGTCGCCCTGATGAGCGATCGGATCAAGTAAAGGGCCCAATTTCTCGTCAAGTGCCAGATCACCGATGGCCACCATACGCGGTAACACAAGCCCGGCATCTGCAGAACGGACAAAAGCGGTAGTCAATGCAGTGATGGCGCGATTATTTGGCAGCAATAACAAGACATCGGCAAGCCCCAAGGGATCGTCGCGATACCGATCGACCAGCCAATCGGAAAGCGCGCTGGCGAGATCGATTCCGATCGGCACAGTTTGGACTCTTGCGCGGATAGTGAAATGTAAAGTCATTGGAATAAAATTTTACTGTAGTCCTGAGCCTGTCAAAGGGCGCCTAGCTGGAATACCCCTTCGACAAGCTCAGAGCTACGATAATAGCTGCGATCATTGCTCTTTAACGTTCATAAGCGCCAATGCCGCCTCAGTTGGCCTGATTGCTTGCGGCGATCCGATGTCGAACCAGTCGCCCTGATGGATCAAACCGAACAGGCGCTCCTCGCCGATCGCGCGATCCCAGAAAAAATTGGTCGAAAAGGGCCCTTCGGGTGCATCGCGCAGCAGACGATGACTGATGAGCTGGTTGCCGGTATACACGTAGGGCGCGCTATCATGATAACCGCGTCGGACCAGTTTGCTGTCTTCGCTTAGAAAAAAATCGCCCCTGCCGCTGTGCTGGAAGGCTCTTTCACGCGGGGCGATCAGCAGCAGTCCATCCATCCGTTCGCCATCCCAAGCCGCAGCCAAATTCGAAAGGGCATTGGTGCCTGTCCCTTCCGTCCAGATCGCGTCGCTGTTCAAACAATAGAATGGATCGGCACCAATCAGCGGTTGTGCCTTCACGAGCCCGCCACCCGTTTCCATCAGCAATTCGCGTTCGTCGGATATGATCACGTTTAGATCGGTCGCATGCCGTTCAAGATGCGCCTCGATCTGGTCGGGCAGATAATGAACATTGACCACCACGTGGCGAACCCCTGCCATACGGGCCTTATCGAGCACATGATCGAGCATTGCCTTACCCGCAACTTCAACCAAAGGCTTTGGCCTATGCTCGGTCAACGGGCGCATACGCGTGCCTAGGCCAGCCGCCATGATCATTGCGGTATCGACCTTCACGCCGCTTGCTCCGATAGTGAAGCTTTGCGAACGGTATCGGGGATATTCCGGTCGAACCATTCGCGCAATTCGCTCAAGCCCGGATGCGCCAGATCGCGTTCAAGCAGGCCCCACATGCGCGGCAGGAAAGATAGATAGCGCGCCTTGCCATCGCGTTTCCAGAGCCGGGTAAATATACCGATGATCTTGGTGTTGCGCTGGGCACCTAGGAGCGCATAGTGCAGGTCGAAATCGGAACCGACTTTACCATGCCTACGATAATGATCGAGCATGGCTTCCTCCAGCTCGGGCGGCACATCGCGCCGTGCATCTTGAAGCAAAGATACAAGATCATAAGCCGGGTGGCCCGCCAGCGCGTCCTGAAAGTCGATCAGCCCTTGGGTGCCATCGGTCAGGAGCATGATGTTTTCGGCATGATAATCGCGCAGCACCGTCACCTGCTGCCAATCGGAAGAACATAGCGGCGCAAGCATGCGTTTCCAGATCGCATTGAAAGCCTCACGGTCGACCTCCAGTCCCATTGCAGGCATATACCATTCGGCAAGCAACCCAACCTCGCGCATATAGGCATCGGCATCATAAGGCGCGATATCGGCAACCGGCGCTTTCTCCAGTGCGATCAACGTGTCGATTGCCTGCCTGTAGATTGCGGTTTCGTCTTCTGGATGCGCATCGAGATGCTCGCGCATCCGCTCATCGCCAAAATCCTCGATCAATACGAGTCCGCGCTTTAGGTCCTCACCATAGATTGCGGGAGCACGAAATCCCTGACCTATCAGATATTTGGCAACGTCCAGAAAGGGTCGCGGGTCTTCGTGCGGCGGCGGCGCGTCCATCAGCATTGCCGTACTGCCGGCGCTTGTACGTATCCGGAAGTAGCGGCGGAAAGACGCGTCGCCGGCCAACGGCTCGATCCGGGCATCGTTCCATCCACAACCGTCCAGAAAATCCTCCAGCCCATCGGGCAACCGTATCTCGGTCAAGCCTGCATCCTTTTATCTTCTATTTTCACCAGCCGCGAACCGTCCTCCCGAGGTTCGATCGAAATCGCAACATCGGGGTTGGAAAGCGCCGCCCCGCCCTTGTCAGGCCATTCGACCAGTATAAGGCTATGCTCATTATCGAACAGACCCAGTTCGGCCAATTCATCAGGATCGTTTAGCCGATAGAGATCGGCATGAACAACGGGCAAGCGCATTTCCGGCGCATCATAATGGTGGATAATCGCAAATGTCGGGCTTGAAACATCGCCGCCAAAACCAAGTTCGGCAATGACCGCTTTGGCAAGCGCCGTCTTTCCAGCACCCAACGGCCCGTGCAGCGTAATCAGTTCGCCTCCGGCAAAGCTGCGTGCCAGCTCTGCACCGAACGCACGCATCGCCGTTTCGTCCTTCACGATCATGACGACGGCGCGGTCCTTGGTAGGCGTATCGCGATCGTCGTTCCTTCGCCCGGTTTCGATTCCAGTTCGAATGCGCCGCCATGCAGTTCGATCAGCTTGCGCGCCAAGGGCAAACCCAATCCGATATTCGATACGCTGCCTTCTGCTTTGCTGCGCAGAAAATCATCGAGTACGCGCGTCTGCGTCTGCATGTCCATGCCCGGCCCATTGTCGGACACCACGATTGTAGCACTGTTGCGGTCCCCTGCAGCATGGATCAGCACACGCACGCCCTCGCCGCCATAATCAATGGCATTTTCAACGATAGCCGAAAGCGATTGGCGCAAGCGGGCGATATCTCCCTGGACGATGCCCGCATTAGGCTTCACATCCACGATCAGCGTTGCCCCTTGCGCAGTAGCACGGTCCTTGGTGGCTGTGGCCACTTCATTGACCAAAGCGAGCAGCTCCACCGGCTTGCGCGCCACCGGTAAGGCCCCTGCCTCGCCTTGCGTATAATCGAGCACGGCATTGATCTGCTGCGTCAAACGCTCGGCGGATTTGGAAATTGCCGTCACATATTCCTTTGCCTGGGCAGGCAATTCGCCTGCTACTCCCTGCTGCAGCAAATCGGCGAACCCTCCGATTGAGGTAAGCGGGGTACGGAATTCATAGCTCATATTGGCCAGGAACTTGCCCTTGATGCTGTCGGCCTCGGTAAGCGCGGTGTTGCGATCGCGTAGCGCCTGTTCGATCTGCATGCTGTCGGTAACATCAAGCATCGCGAACAGCGCATTGCCATCGGGCAATGGCACCGTCGAAAGCTGGAATATCCGTTCGTCGGCGAAGACGATGCGGCTGCGGCGCGGTTGGCGGTTGGAAATCGTCATCTGCAGCAGTTCGCGTAAAATTGATATATGCGCGGGCTTTTTCAGTTGCTTGGCAAGCAGTGGCAGCAGTTCATCGAAACGCGGATGTTTAGCGAGATATTCCTCCTCCAGCTTCCAAAGTTCGGAAAAGCGGCGGTTCCAAATACTAAGCTTGCCGTCGCCCGAAAAGACCGAAACGGTTTCGAACAGATTGTCGAAAGTGGCCGTGCGCACACGCAGTAAGGTATCGCGCGCACTGGCAAGCTGCGCCTGTTCGGTGCGATCCTCGAATATCAGCAACAAGCCCCCGTCAGGTGTTGGCTGGGCTACCAAGCGCAGGTGCGTGCCATCGGGAAGCAGCCAATTCTCCTCAACGGGTGCGGCCATGTGAAACCAGGTTTCGCGTTCGGCTTTCCATTCGGGAAAGTCACGCGCATCGGGCATCTTCCCGTTTTCGCGCATCCGTTCCAACACACGGGCATATTCCGGCTTTCCAGCAAGCCATTCATCTCGAAAGCCGAAGATGCGCTGAAAGGGCAGATTAGCAAAGACGAGCGTTCGATTGGCGGCGAATTGCGCCACCCCTGCCGACATCTTGTCGAGCAGGTTACGCTGCGCTTCGGCCTGACGCCGATTAGCGGCATGCGCTTCATTGACTTCTTGTACATCGATAGCAAGCCCGCCAATACCGACCTTGCCCATCGGAATGTCGAACACGCGCAATTGCCGTCGCTCGGCTTTTACCGTGGTGGTCACTAGCCTTTCAAGCGGCTGCTCCAATTGATTGGCTTTTGCCGCAACCGCCATCGGACTGTCACCATTGCTGCCTTCCAGTAATTCGATACCCTCTTGTACCACTCGATCAGCACTGTCCCCGCCGACGGCATCGACATAGGCTTGATTGACGAAACTGAGCCGAAGGTCGGTACCGCGATGCCACATTGGCACCGGTGAGGCTTCTATCAGTCCGGCGAGCGCTTCGAACGCGTTGTGTGCATTGGCGGCTTCCTCCTCCAGTCGCTCGAGATCGCGCACCGTCTCGCTCAGATCGAAGAACCACAGCACTGCCGCGCCATTGGGATAGATTTGCGCATCGGCGTTATCGATCCGCGCCATGAAGCGACGGTCGGAACCGTCGATCGACAGTTTCTGGCTAAGAGTACGTCCGGTTTTTTGCACGCTACGGACATTATCGGCCAGCAGATCCCAGTCTGTCTTTGCAATGCCGGTGCCAAGTGAAGAGCATAGGTCGGTCAGCGTCGTCAGACGCTCAAGCCCCAGCATCCTCCAGAACCGGTCCGATGCCTCGATGGTGCCGTCGGCGCGCACGACGGCGGGCAGTGATGGCGATGTTTCGATAAGGCGGACAAGCCGCTTCGTCGTCTTTGCGCTGGTTTCCAGTTTGCGTCGAGCGGCCAGCCCGTGCCACACCGCCCACGCGCCACCGATCAGCCAGACACCAAGCAGCAGGCCAACAATAGCAAGCGTCAGGCCCTCACCTTGCATCGGACAAGTTTAAACCGCGAATGGACATAGAGGCTGCGGTGCAACGAAAGGCTTGATGACGCAACAAAAAAGGCCCGTCTGTAACGGGCCTTTTTATCATCATCCTACGATGACCAATCAATAACGGTAATGATCGGGTTTGAATGGCCCTTGTGTGCTCACACCGATATAGCTCGCCTGCTTCTCCGAAAGCATCGTCAGCTTGACGCCAAGCTTTTCGAGATGCAGCGCCGCAACTTTTTCATCGAGATGCTTGGGCAGGACATAGACTTCGTTCTTGTAATCGTCGCTCTTGGTCCAAAGTTCGATCTGCGCCAGCACCTGATTGGTAAAGCTTGAAGACATTACGAAGCTGGGATGGCCCGTCGCGCAGCCAAGATTGACCAGGCGGCCCTTGGCAAGGATGATGATCTGCTTACCATCAGGAAACTCGACCAGATCGGTACCGGGCTTCACCTCGGTCCAGTTGTAATTGTCGAGCGCCGAAATCTGGATCTCGCTGTCGAAATGGCCGATATTGCAGACGATCGCCATCGGCTTCATCGCCTTCATGTGCTCGGCAGTGATCACGTCTTCATTGCCGGTTGCAGTCACAAAGATATCGCAACGCTGCACAGCCTCTTCCATGGTAACGACTTCATAGCCCTCCATCGCCGCCTGCAATGCGCAGATCGGATCGATTTCGGTGACCATTACGCGGGCACCGCCCTGACGCAGCGAGGCAGCCGATCCCTTGCCGACATCGCCGAAACCGGCAACGCATGCGACCTTGCCAGCCAGCATCACATCGGTTGCACGACGTATCGCGTCGACCAGCGATTCCTTACAGCCATAAAGATTGTCGAACTTTGATTTGGTGACACTGTCGTTCACGTTGATAGCAGGGAAAGGCAGCTTGCCGTCCTTGGCAATTTGGTAAAGGCGGTGGACGCCGGTGGTGGTTTCTTCCGACACGCCCTTGATCGCCTTGACGCTCTCGGTCAGATATCCGGGCTTTGCCTTCAGGAAGGCATTGAGTGCGCGGACAAATTCAATTTCTTCGGCGTTCGAAGGTTCGAACAAAGTTTCGCCGGCCTCAACGCGTGCGCCCCAAAGCGCAAACATCGTTGCATCGCCGCCATCGTCGAGGATCAGGTTGGCGGTGGTGTCATCGCCCCAATCGAAGATGCGACCGACATAATCCCAATAATCGGCCAGACTTTCGCCCTTTACGGCAAACACCGGAATGCCGGCAGCGGCAATTGCAGCGGCGGCATGGTCTTGTGTCGAAAAGATATTGCAAGTCGCCCAACGCACATCGGCACCGAGTTCAACCAAAGTCTCGATAAGAACCGCCGTCTGGATCGTCATGTGCAGCGATCCCGTGATACGCGCGCCCTTAAGTGGTTTAGACGCGCCATATTCGGCACGCAGGGCCATAAGGCCCGGCATTTCGGTTTCAGCGATCTTGATTTCGGCGCGGCCAAATTCGGCCAGCGACAGGTCGGCAATTACATAATCAGCGGACACGTGAAAAACTCCGGCTAGGGGATGAGGATGCAGAGCCCCTAGCCGACAAGTCGGTTCAACACAACCCGTATATAAAGATTTCTTTATATGATATTTTTATTGCCGTGTAGCGATTGCGACTGTGCAGGATCTTTGCGCCTGATACGGAACGCCTGCATTTTCATCGGCTAGACGAGCAAGCGAAACGCTATCAAGGTGCGTCGAGGACAGATGTGCGGCTAGGCTTTTTAATGCCGCGCAATCCGGATTGCCATGACCGCCTCCATAATAGTTGGACAGTCCGATGATGAACCTGTCGAGTTCGGCATTGGCCGCTCCTGCCCCGCTGGCACGTGCATAACGCCCCTTGATCAAAGCGTGCTGGCTGGCAAGCAAAGCGTTGTTGCGTGTTACGAAGCGGTTATAGTCATTCAGGAAATTATCCTTCCCAAAACGGCAGCGAAGCCCCGATACCATCAGTTTCTGATTGAGATTGGCGATCCGCGCCGCATCCTGTTCCGCATTGTTCCAGCACGCCTGCGCTGGAGTTGCAACTATTGATAGAGTGACCGCAGCAAAGACGGCACCCCTTTTGACCCTGTTCATTTATATACCCCTCCATCGTTGTGGAGGTGCCAAAATCCGCCTTTATATTTACTCTTTTTTCAATATCGAAGGTAAAGCGGTTTTAACTATGCAAGCCATTGCTACTGGCAGGCAAATTCTTGAGATACATAGCCTTGGCACTGTAACATCAAATCCTTATTTGACGCCCGATGCCGCGCGGCTAAGGCGGGGCCCGAATCTTGCTGACTAAGGAAGGAAAAAGAATGACAATCCAAGTAGGCGATAAGCTCCCCGACGTGAAACTGGTCAAGGCAACCACCGACGGCCCGCAGCCGGTTCAGAGCAGCGAGTATTTCGCCGGTCGCAAGGTCGCGCTGTTTTCGGTTCCCGGCGCCTTCACACCGACCTGTTCGGCAAAGCATCTGCCCGGTTTTGTCGAGAAAGCCGACGAGCTGAAAGCCAAGGGCGTTGATGAGATCGCCTGCACGGCTGTGAACGATGCGTTCGTTCTGAGTGCATGGAACAAGTCTGGCGGATCCGATGCCGTTACCATGCTGGCCGACGGCAATGGCGATTTCGCCGAAGCGATCGGCCTGACGATGGATGGCAGCGGCTTTGGCATGGGCAAGCGCGGGCAGCGCTTCTCAATGGTCGTCAACGACGGTGTCGTCGAGCAGCTTAATGTCGAAGCACCCGGCGATTTCAAGGTCAGCTCGGCCGAACATATGCTGGGGCAGTTATAATTTTATATCCGCTCGTCCCAAATAGCTCTGAAGCCGCATGGCTGAAGAGCGTATCGACGGATAAAAGGCTTCGATCCGGCACCTCACCTGCGGCTCGGCACCTATTCAGCACGGACGGGTTTTAAAAAAGGGCGGGTACTCCCCGCCCTTTTTGCTTGCCAAAGACAGGTATTTGGAGACATCGGAACGCATGGCAAATATACAGACACAAGAAATAATCCGCCAGATCACCGACCATTATGAGGCCTCTGTCCAGCGGCTGCGTTCCGCTCTTGGCAAATATCTGAAGGATCGTGTTCCGCCCAATCTCATGGATCGCACCAACGGTACCTATAGTTATCCCGAACTGGTGATCCGCTATTCGGGGATCGAACGGGCCAACGGTGCCAATCTGGCTTTCGGACGTCTCGAGAAACCGGGTACTTACTGCATAACGCTGACCCGTCCGGAAATCTTCGGCGACTATCTGGCCAGCCAGATCGATCTGTTGATCGGACAGTATGAGATCGAATTGGAAGTTCGCCCTGGTTCGCAAGAAATCCCTTTTCCCTATGTTCTCGATGCAGGCGATGCACTCGATCTAGCGGATATCTCACCCGCGGAACTGGCGCGCTGGTTTCCATCGACCGAGTTGGCGCATATCGGCGATGAGGCGGCCGATGGTCTGCTGATCGGCGAGCACGGCAGCGCACCCTTATCCTTGTTCGATGGCCTGCGTACCGATTTCTCGCTTGCACGGCTTCGGCACTACACAGGCACGCCGGTCGAACATTTCCAGAAATACATCCTGTTCACCAACTACCACCGCTATGTCGACGAATTTGTCGGCTGGGCCTGCCAACAGGTCGGCAAGGGCCGCTATACCGCGCTTTCGGGTGCCGGCGGGCTGTATGTCGATCAGGCGACCGATGATCATGCGCAGCTGGTTGCCGACAGCACATGGCGCAAGCACCAGATGCCCGCCTATCACCTGATGGCCGATGGCGAGGCCGGGATCACGCTGGTTAACATCGGCGTCGGTCCTTCGAACGCCAAGAATATCTGCGACCATCTGGCGGTGCTGCGCCCTGAAGTCTGGCTGATGATCGGCCATTGTGGCGGGCTTCGCGAGACCCAGCGGATCGGCGATTATGTGCTGGCCCACGCCTATCTGCGTGACGACAATATTCTCGACCGCGTGCTGCCGCCCGAAATCCCGATACCCCCGATTGCCGAGGTGCAGCAGGCCTTGGCGGCGGCTGCCGAGCAGGTTTCAGGCACTAGCGGCGCGGACCTGAAACGGCGGATGCGCACGGGCACCGTCGTTACCACCGACGACCGCAATTGGGAATTGCGCTACACCGACAGCGCGCTACGGTTTTCGCAAAGCCGGGCGATCGCGATCGATATGGAGTCGGCGACGATCGCCGCCCAGGGCTATCGTTTTCGCGTGCCCTACGGCACCTTGCTTTGTGTTTCGGACAAGCCGCTGCATGGCGAGATCAAACTGCCTGGACAGGCCAACCGTTTCTATGAGGAAGCCATCGCAGCGCATCTGCAGATCGGCATCCAGACCTGCGACCTGCTGCGCGAGGCCGGCAATTCGCTGCACAGCCGAAAGCTGCGGGCGTTCAATGAACCGCCGTTTCGGTAATGTCCCGAACTTACTTTCTATAGCGGGCTAACATTGCAAGTAACCGTAGCCCTGAGCCTGTCGAAGGGCGCTTTACTGGTAAGCGCCCTTCGACAGGCTCAGGG
>JBOFLS010000221.1:0-4294 GCA_051657985.1 Sphingorhabdus sp.
CCACAACCGTCTTACCTGAATAGTCCAAGTCTTCGGGCCAATGCTGTGGATGAATGATTTGCCCCCGATAGTCCTGTTCCCCGGGGAAGTCGGGGCGGTAGCCCTGGTCATAATCGTAATAACCGGCTGCCATGAAAAGGAAATTGGCGGTATAGCGCGTTTCGATACCGCTATCCTCATGCCGTGCCGTTACCGTCCAGCGTGCGGTTTCGTTCGACCAATCGGCCGACAATACGCGGTTACGGAAACGGATATGCGGCACTATGCCATATTCCTGCGCGGTTTCGTGGACATATTCCCAGATGGCCGGGCCATCGGCGATAGTCTTTTCATGCAGCCAGGGTTTGAACCGATAACCCAACGTATGCATGTCGCTGTCCGACCGGATGCCGGGATAGCGGAACAGATCCCATGTACCGCCCATATCGGCACGCTGTTCGAGAATGGCATAGTTCTTGTTCGGGCATTGCATCGTCAGATGCGCGGCAGCGCCGATACCCGAAAGCCCGGCACCCACGATCAGAACGTCGAAATCGCCACCAAAATCCGATGCCATTGCAAAACTCCTCAGCCCTTAATTGCGCAATTAAATGCAAGATTAGTCTTGTATGATCAAAATGCAACGATCCTGTAGATGGCGGAACCGGCAATCAACACGGCCCCAAATATTTGTAACGCATGCGTACATCGTAATGCTTTAGCGGCCCCATTGGGGCGGTTTTGCGTCCATTCATTTCTATCGAGTTTATTTGACTTTCTATCGCGCGTCGTTCTTCGGATGAAAGTTCGGGATCGCGAAGCGCCTCGCGCATTCCTGTCACAGCTTCGGAACGCGCGGCATCGATCTGGTTTTGCGAGGGCAGACTTTGCCGGGCTTTTTCCGCAAGCGTCGGATCAGAACCCGCTACGATATCCATGGCTCGCTGCGCATCGCCGAGGGGGTCGTTGCCCCCCGTCATATCCAGATCCACTTTATAATCCACCGTCCAATCGCGCGATCCCGCTACAGGCTGAAAATGGGCATTGAAACGCATTGCCGAACATTGTCCGCCGACCAGCCAGCCACCTGATCCATCGGATCGACCATTACCGACTGCCGGGCAATCCCCGCCTGAAAAACTCGTCGGCAATCCACCAAGGCCACCGGGGCGGATGCACTGACGCGTCGGACCTGAACCTTCATAGCTTTGCACGACTTGCCGACCGGTCGAGCCATCGGTAAGCGTTCGGGTTTCCGTGCCGGTTGCACCGTTGTGCCGTGTATCCGAACGGATTGATCGCGCCGGGTTTTCGGCAGTCATGGTTGCATCGATGTGGATTTCGTAAAGGCCCGAGGGGCCATCGAATGTAACAGTTTTGGACGATTTTGCCGAATTGCCTGTTTGAGCAAGGACTATGCTCGCAATGGCCGTGGTCGCGCAGAAGGCAATCGCAGCACGTTTTTTACCGTTGATCATGGGCACAATCCTTCTTTCGAAAATCAGCCCCGCAAATGTCGATTATCCCATGATTGACGATGAAACAAGGCCGGGTCTCAAACCTGCGATAACGGCACCCCAAACAGGTCATGCTCGTCGGCATCCTCGATCACGACATCAACTATATCGCCCTGTCGCAAAGTCTCGGAAACATCGCGCAGATAGACATGACCGTCGATCTCCGGTGCGTCGGCCTGCGAACGACCGGTGGCACCGATACTGCCGTCCTCGTCAGCTTCACCGACATCATCGATAATCACCGGCAGCGTGCGACCCACCTTGGCAGCAAGCTTGGCTGCGCTGATCGCGGCGGTCTTGGCCATGATCCGCTGATAACGTTCCTCTTTCACGTCTTCGGGTACCGGATCGGGCAGTGCGTTGGCGGCGGCCCCTTCGACCGGCTCGAAGCGGAAGGCCCCTACCCTGTCGAGCTGCGCTTCCTCCAGCCATTCGAGCAGATATTCGAAATCGGCTTTGGTCTCGCCGGGAAAGCCGACGACGAAACTCGAACGAATAGCGATATCAGGTGCAATCGCGCGCCAACTGCGAATGCGTTCCAGAACCTTCGCCTCATTCGCTGGCCGTTTCATACGTTTCAACACAGCGGGTGCTGCATGCTGGAAAGGAATGTCAAGATAGGGCGTCAGCAGCCCTTCGGCCATCAACGGGATAACATCATCGACATGCGGATAAGGATAGACATAGTGCAGCCGCACCCAAGGCGCCCTTCCCTCCGATGTGCGCAAGCCGCCAAGTTCCCGCGCCAGATCGGTCATATGCGCGCGCACCGGCCGTCCTTTCCACTCCCGTGGATCATGGCGGATATCGACGCCATAAGCCGAAGTATCCTGGCTGATCACCAGCAACTCCTTGGTGCCGGCCGAAACCAGCTTTTCGGCCTCACGCAACACGGCATCAATCCGTCGACTTGCCAGTTTGCCACGCAAAGAGGGGATAATGCAAAAGGCGCAGCTGTGGTTGCAGCCTTCGCTGATCTTCAGATAGCTATAGTGCCGCGGCGTCAGTTTCAGTCCGCCCTCCGGCACCAAGTCAACAAATGCACCCCGCGCGGGCGGGGCGGCTTGATGGACGGCAGCCACAACCGCCTCATATTGATGCGCCCCGGTGACGGCGAGCACCTCAGGAAAACGCGCGCGGATCAACTCAGCCTCATTGCCCATGCAGCCGGTGACGATCACCCGGCCATTCTCGGCAATCGCCTCGCCAATCGCCTCAAGGCTCTCTTCCTTTGCGCTGTCCAGGAAGCCGCAAGTGTTGACCAGTACGACGTCTGCGCCTTCATAGTCGGGCGACATCGCATAGCCGTCGCTGCGGAGTTTTGTGAGGATGCGTTCGCTGTCGACCAGCGCTTTCGGACAGCCGAGCGATACCATACCGACCTTGGGCGCTGCTTCTATTCTTGTTGCCATGATGGCGGCGCGCATAGGCGCTTTTTGCGCGCTTGTCATTAGCCGCGTTGGGGCGCATCATAGCCTGACAGGAGGGACATTATGGCAAACGCAAATCTGCTTGCGATCCTGATCGCTGCAACATCCGGTTTTCTGGTCGGAGGTCTCTGGTACGGACCTCTGTTCGGTAAGGCATGGATGCACGAACAAGGCTTTACCGAGGAAGAGCTGAAACAGGGAAATCCGCTTAAAATCTATGGACTGACTTTCCTGTTCAGCGTGCTTTCGGCAGTTTTTCTGGGCCATTTGCTGGCCTTTTTCGAAACCGATCTATACCGAACGATGATGATCTCGATCGGCACCGCGCTGGGGTTTATCATACCTGCTATCGGCACCAACTATCTGTTCAGCAGCAAATCGGGAAAGCTGTTCGCGATCGATGCCGGTTACTGGATTGCCTTTTATGCGGCGATGGGACTGGTCTTTGGGTTGTTGGGGGCCTAGACTCTATTTTGATCGATTGATCATCACCAGCTTGTCACCCGCTTCGAGTTTTCTGGCTTCGATATCCCAGAAGCTGTAGCTTTTTCCGTTGCGATAGACGCGCACCGCGATGCCATCGGTAATATCGCCCAGGCTTACACCTATTTCATCCGCCGCCACCGGCCGCTCGCTTATAATCACCTGCCCGCCGATGGAGGCGAGGTCGGATAGATATTCGGAAATATGTTCGCCGTGGCATGAACTGGCCAAAAGCAGTCCGGTAAAGCTGATCGGATTGATCACCGTTGTTGCCCCTGCCTGTCGTGCGAGCAGTTCGTTATCATCCGCACGGATGACCACACTGATCGGCACTTCGGGGGAGAGGTGCCGTACCGTCAGCACCATAAGGATCGAAGCATCGTCGCGTCCTGCCGAGACGATGACCGACGAAGCCTGCGCGATGCGAACCGAATTGAGCGTTTCATCGCGTGTTGCGTCGCCGCACAAGACATTACATCCAAGCTCTTCGGCCTCGACCAAACGGTCTTCGGCAAGATCGACGACAACGATATTCTTGGGATCGGTGCCGCGCTTTATCAGTTCATGAATCGCTTGCGCGCCGCTGATGCCGAAACCGAGCGAGACGATATGCCCGGTCAATGTCTGCTGTATCTGTTTCATACGCCATTTTTCCCACGTGCGCTTGATGACGAAAGTATAGGCGGTACCGACGAAGATGAATATGATCGCAATACGCACCGGCGTGACGATAACGGCTTCGATAAACCGCGCACGGTCGGAAATGGGCGCGATGTCACCGAAACCCGTCGTCGTGACGGAAATCATGGTGAAATAAACGACGTCCAGAAAACTGATCGCGCCGTCATGATTGTCTTTAAGGCCCTCGCGGTCGAACCAGTGGAT
>JBOFLS010000222.1:0-8593 GCA_051657985.1 Sphingorhabdus sp.
GTCCTTGAAATAATCCGCATCGACCGGAGTTCCGGCGGGGGGCGGTGTCGTGATCACTCCCATTCGAGTGCTCCTACTTTCCAGGCATAGATGAAACCGATCACCAGTTCGAACAGGAAGATCATCATCGTGCCCCATCCGATCCAGCCGGTATCACCCAGGCTAACGGCCCAAGGGAACAAAAAGGCCGCCTCAAGATCAAAAATAATGAAGAGGATCGCGACAAGATAAAAACGAACATCGAACTGGCTGCGCGAATCCTCAAAGGCAGGGAAACCACATTCATATTCGGCAAGCTTCGCCTCGGTGGGTTTGTGCGACCCTGTAAGCCGGGAAACGCCCATTGGCAGAAAGACGAACAGGCTCGATAATCCTAGGGCGATAACCAGGAAAATAAGGATCGGGAGATATTGCGACAGATCGGTCACGCGAATATGGTCCAGCTGTTCAGTTTCACTTGCGCGCACTAGACTTGGGCGACGCCAGAGGCAAGTGCAAAGGCAGCCATTTCAAATGAGTTTTCCATCAAGGCCAAGAAGATTGCAGGGAGGTCTTGACAAATCTTATTTGTTCTTATATTGTTCCGAATCGCTCTTTGATATCGTTTGTTTTATCACCAACGCCCGCTTGCTCAAAGCGGGCGAGAACAGACGTGCGCAATTTCCTTATTCCATAGCTTTCCGCAACCGGTTCAGGTGAGACTTTAGTGTGACCTTTGGCGAAATTTCATCGGCATAATCCTGCTCATTTTTAGCGGGATGACATGGCATAAACGAAAGTTATTTGATCGCGCCTGCCAGCAGCTTGTGCAACTTGCTGTGCAACTGATCATTCGCTGCCAGCACCTGCGTATCGGCAATCAGCGGCGAACGGCCGCGATAGTCGGTCACGAAACCGCCCGCTTCACGTACCAACAGGCAACCGGCGGCGGTATCCCAGGGCGATAGCGCGCTCTCCCAGAACCCGTCATAGCGCCCCGCCGCCAGCCAGGCGAGATCGAGACTGGCCGCACCGAAACGGCGCAGGCCCGCAACTTCGGGAGCGATAGCGGCATAGATCTTGCCCCATTCGTCGAAATCGCCATGGCCTTTATAGGGAGTGCCGGTGGAGACCAGCGCTTCATTCAATTTGCGCCGGGCCGATACGCGCAGCCGCTTATGGCCAAGCCAGGCCCCCTTGCCCCGTTCTGCCCAAAAGCTCTCGTCTGTGATCGGGTTGTAGACCAGGCCCATATACAGATCGCCCCAGCCCGATCCATCGGGCTTCGGATCTTGCACGGCGATCGAAATGGCAAAATGCGGGATGCCGTGCAGGAAATTGCTGGTGCCGTCCAAAGGATCGACAATGAAACGCGGCTTACCCGGCGCGCCTGCAATCTCGCCGCTTTCTTCCATCAGGAAACCCCAGTCGGGCCTGGCATTTTCCAGTTCGCGAAAGATGGTGTCTTCGGATTTCTGATCGGCCTTGGAAACGAAATCGGCCGGGCCCTTCATCGAGACCTGCAGTTGCTCGATCTCCTGAAAATCCCGACGCAGTTTGCCGCCCGCCTTGCGCGCGGCTTTTTCCATTACGGACATCAGGCCTGATAATGCTGGCATAATTAATGTGCCTTAACAGATGCCGTTCGCCCTGAGTAGGGACTGAACGAATGTGAAGGCCCGTATCGAAGGGCAGTTGAAGGCCCCATGGAATAACAGTCCTTCGATACGCCACCTCGCTGCGCTCGGCAGCTACTCAGGACGAACGGAAAATTATAAATGATCATTGACCAGGAATGCTCAATCCGCCTTGCGGACATATTCTCTGGCATAAACATCGACGATAATCCGAGTACCCGACGAGATATGCGGCGGCACCATTACTCTGACGCCATTATCCAAAATTGCTGGCTTATAGCTTGACGAAGCCGTCTGCCCTTTCACCACGGCATCGGCCTCTACGATTTCGGCTTCGATCGTATCAGGCAACGCGACTGACAGCGCTTCATCCTCATACATTTCCATGACGACATCCATGCCATCCTGCAGGAAAGCTGCGGCATCGCCCAACAAGTCCGTCGGCAGAGTTACTTGATCGTAAGTTTCTTTATCCATGAATACCAGAGAGTCGCCTTCTGGATACAGAAACTGAAAATCCTTTTGTTCGAGACGAACTTTTTCAATGCTCTCGGCCGAACGGAAGCGAACGTTGTTTTTGCGGCCATCCCGAAGGTTTTTCATTTCAACCTGCATATAGGCACCGCCCTTGCCGGGCTGCGTATGCGCGGTTTTCACGACCTTCCACAGGCCGTTTTCATATTCGAGGATGTTACCCGGCTTGATTTCAACCGCGTTGATTTTCATGAGAGCACTCGCTTGACAAATGGAAAGAGCATAAGGCGAAGCCGCCCCGTTGGTGGCGGCCTTTAACGGGGGAGCGGCAATTAGGCAAGCAGGGCATTAAAGGCCTTAATCGCAGCGGCAGAACCTTGTGGATGATTCCAGACTGCCCCGCTAACAGCCAGGAAATCCGCCCCCGCCTCGATCAAGGGCTGAGCATTGTCCGGCGTGATTCCGCCTATTGCCACGCAAGGCACCTCGGTGAATTGCGACCATAGGTCCAACGTTTCTATTTCCGCTTTATGCTCGATTTCCTTGGTACGGGTAGGATAAAAGGCCCCGAACGCGACATAATCCGCTCCTGCCTCTGCTGCCTCCATCGCCAGATGACGGCTGTTGTGACACGTAACACCGATCTGCGCATCACGGCCAAGTTCTGCCCTGGCCTCGCGAGGGTCGCCGTCCGACTGTCCCAGATGCACACCATCGGCCTTGATGCGCTTGGCAAGCGCTATGCTATCGTTGACGATGAAGGCGACATCGTGCTCTGCACAGATTTCCTGCAAAGGCGCGGCAAGATCGGCGGCTTTATGCTGATCGATGTTTTTCACACGAAACTGGAATGCGGCAACCGGACCAGCCAACAAGGCTTCCCGAAGCCGGGCCGGGAAATCCCCGCTGACGTCAAGCGGGGAAATGAGGTAAAGCTGGCAGCGTGGTTCAGACATAAGCCGTTCATAGCGGCGGGGGCAAATGGCTGTAAATGCAAATGAAGCTTTTATCATTGGTTATCTTGTTTGTAACGGCAAGCTGCGCCGCATCGCCTGCCATGCTGCCGGATGGTCGCACTATTGCGCTTGGCGAGAAAGCTTATGTCGACGGGCCGGTAATCATGCCGGTTGCGATATTGGAAGACAGCCGCTGCCCCGCGAACGCCCGCTGTGCCTGGGCGGGCCAAGTCAGGCTGAAGGCGGTTTGGGTGCGTAAGAACCAAAACCAACCGATCGAATTGACCCTGGGCAAGGGATTGCCGCTTGCCGATGGCGTGCTTACTCTTACCGACGTTCGCCCCGCACCAATGACCGGCAGTGTAATCAAGGCAAGCGATTATCGCTTTACAATCACCTTCGAAGGCGGGCTTTAGACCCTATTTCAGTCAGTCGATAATTCGGGCAAGCAAGAAACCATCCCACTTTTTAGCACCGACGGTCTGGATTGCAGTGGCATCAAGACGCGGATGACTGGCGACATAGTCGAACAGCCGCCGCGTCCCCTGAATGCGGACATCGCTGCTATCGGTTTCGAGGATTCCGCCTTCGCGCACGACATTGTCGACTATGATCGTTGTGCCTGGACGACCAAGGCGGAGAGCTTGCTCAACATAAGCGACATTTCCTTGCTTGTCGGCATCGATGAAGACAAGGTCGAAGGGATCGCCGGCGATCATCGCGGCAAGGCTGTCGGACGCAGGGCCCACGATGACGTCAACCTTTGCTGCTACTCCTGCCCGCTCCAGATTGTCAGCCGCCACCGCGGCATGGCGACGATCAACCTCTAGCGTAACCAGCGTGCCATCATCGGGTAAGGCCCGCGCCAGCCAGATTGTCGAATAGCCGCCAAGCGTGCCGATTTCCAAGATGCGGCGCGCACCGACCATTTGGGCAAACAGCATGAGCATTTTGCCTTGCGTTGCCGAAACGTCGATTGGTGGCAGGCCTTCTGCGACGTTATGCGCCAGAGCTTCCAGAAGCGCATCATCGGCACCAAGCAGGTGCTCGGCAATATAATCGTCGACATCGCTCCAGAGTTTGTCGCTCATAAAAAGCGACTGACGTCATAGCTTTAGACTGTCAAGCAATCGAGGCCGTATAGATCTCGTTTATCGCAGCGCCCAAAGAAGCGTCAAATTCGGCATCACTCATGTCATGCCGCAAATCTTCCAGCAACGCACGGCTGAAACTTGCGATAACGCCGCGGTTTTTGGCAAGTTCATTGCACGCATCGGGGCGATTGTAACCACCAGAAAGGGCAACAACGCGCAGCACTTTTGGATGTTCGACCAGCGGATCAAACGTACCCGGTTTCACCGGCAGCGATAGCTTGAGCATGACTTGCCGATCATCGGGCAAGGCATTAAGGCCTTTTAAAAGTTCATCCAATAAAATGACGTCACATTGGGCACGAGTGTCGCTCTTGATGTTCACCTCGGGTTCGAGGATCGGCATCATGCCATGCGCCAACACCTGATCGCCGATCTCGAACTGCTGCCGGACAATCGCGGCAATCCCTTGCGCGTTGGCGGAATTGATGACCGAGCGTTCCTTGGTGCCGAATACACCCAGCGCCTTTGCCCGCGTGAGAAGCATGTCCAATTCCGGCATCGGCTTCATCAGCTGCGCGCCATCAGCCTCGTCTTCCAGACCTTTGTCGATCTTGATGAAGGGCACCACGCCCTTGTCGATCAGCGCTGCAGGCGTCGGCTTGCCGCCGACTTCGCCATCCATCGTCTTTTCGAAAAGAATCGCGCCGATCACCTTGTCTCCGGAAAATGAAGGCGATGAAATGATACGGCTACGCATGGCATGGATCAGACCGAACATTTCATCATCGCCGGAATACGCGTTCTCTTCGACGCCATAGCCTTTAAGCGCTTTCGGGGTCGAACCGCCACTTTGATCAAGCGCCGCGATAAAGCCTTGTCCAGCAGCTATTTTAGCAGTCATATCAGCGGTTTTCATGCAGGCTCCAAAATCTGTGCATACGTATGTCCTGCGTGCTCATAATAAGGTCATGACGGTTTCGCAACCTTCGGTTTATCGATTATCCGTCAAGCTGTATGAAGCGCTTTGACGCCGGGAAGTTCCTTGCCTTCCATCCATTCCAGAAAGGCACCGCCAGCCGTCGAAATAAATGTAAAGTCCTTTGTTACGCCTGCATGCGCCAAAGCAGCGACAGTATCGCCGCCACCGGCAACTGACACAAGCGATCCTTCTTTGGTTAGCGCCGCTGCCGTCTTGGCAAGCGCAACCGTGGCTGTATCAAAAGGCTCTATTTCGAAAGCACCCATCGGCCCATTCCACACCAATGTCTTGCATGTCTTAAGAACATCGGCGAGCGCCTCGATGGCGGCCGGACCGACATCGAGGATCATTTCATCCGCTGCCACTTCATGCACATTGGCAATGCGAACCGGCGGATTTGCACGAAATTCCTTTGCAGCCATGACGTCATAAGGCAGATGCACCGTGCAACCTGCCTTGTCGGCCGCATCGAGAATGGCGTTGACGGTGTCGGCCAAATCATGCTCGCACAGCGATTTGCCGACGTTGATCCCACGGGCCGCCAGAAAAGTGTTGGCCATGCCACCGCCGATAATCAAATGATCGACTTTGGCGACCAAATTGTTGAGGACATCGAGTTTGGACGAAACTTTTGCCCCGCCGACAACAGCGGCAACAGGATGCTCCGGATTGCCAAGCGCTGCTTCAAGCGCCTTCAATTCGGCTTCCATCGATCGTCCAGCGTAGGCAGGCAGCCAATGCGCAAGCCCCTCGGTCGTTACATGTGCACGGTGGGCAGCGGAAAAGGCATCGTTCACATAAAAGTCGCCATTTGCCGCCACGGCTTTTGCCATAGTGACGTCGTTCGTTTCCTCGCCTGGCCAAAACCGGCTGTTTTCCAAAAGAGCGACGTCACCATCGGTCATCATCGATACGGATTGCGTCACGACGTCACCAAAGATTTCAGGCACGAACATAACCTCGCGCCCAAGCACTTCCTGCAAGGCATCGAGCGTCATCGATACCGACATTTCGCTATGTTTTGCGCCTTTTGGCCGACCGAAATGAGCGAGTAAAAGCACTTTCGCGCCCTTGGCCGAAAGATCGTTGACCGTAGGCGCAAGCGCATGAATACGCGTCAGATCGGTTACGCGACCGTCGGCCATCGGTACGTTGAGATCGACACGTACCAAGGCGCGTTTGCCTTTGATATCGGTCAGGTCGTCGAGGGTGCGAAAGGGCATGACGTCAGTCTCTTTCAAAGATGGCTTGCAATCACCCCTGCGGTATCGACCATGCGGTTGGAAAAGCCCCATTCATTGTCATACCAGCTGACCACACGCGCAAGTTTGCCTTCCATTACCGTCGTTTCCAGGCTGTCGATTGTTGAGCTGGCTGGATTGTGATTGTAATCGATCGAAACCAGTGGTTCATCCGAATAGGCCAAAACGCCCTTTAACGGCCCTTCTGCAGCCGCTTTCAACGCAGCGTTTAGTTCTTCAGCCGTGGTATCGCGCGATGGCGTAAAAGTCAGATCGACAAGGCTGACATTGGGGGTCGGCACGCGAATTGCAGAGCCATCAAGCTTGCCTTTCAGTTCTGGCAAAACCTCGGCGACAGCACGGGCAGCACCGGTTGTGGTCGGGATCATCGACATGCCGGCAGCGCGGGCCCGGCGCATATCGCTATGGATCTGATCGAGGATTTTCTGGTCGTTGGTATAGGC
Source organism: Sphingorhabdus sp. (assembly GCA_051657985.1). Taxonomy (GTDB): domain Bacteria; phylum Pseudomonadota; class Alphaproteobacteria; order Sphingomonadales; family Sphingomonadaceae; genus Sphingorhabdus_B. The sequence goes on from JBOFLS010000222.1 coordinate 6,825, forward strand.
ATGGATAGTCGTCATCAAACCGCGCTCGATACCAACCGTCTCATGCACAACCTTGGCAAGCGGGGCGAGACAATTGGTCGTACAGCTGGCATTGGAAACGATCAGATCGCTTGACGTCAGAACTTCGTGGTTCACACCAAAAACAATGGTTTTATCGACATTCTTGGCTGGCGCAGAGATCAAAACCCGCTTGGCACCCGCCGTCAGATGCTTGCCGGCACTGTCGCGATCGGTGAAAAAACCCGTGCATTCGAGCGCGATATCGATGCCATTTGCAGCATGGGGCAGATTGGCAGGATCGCGTTCTGCAGTAACGTGGATACGTTTGCCATTAACGATAATATCATTGCCATCCGCCTCGACGGTTCCGGGAAATGCGCCATGCACACTATCTCGTTTGAAAAGCAGCGCATTTGATTTCGCATCAGCCAGATCGTTAATAGCCACCAGTTCCAGATCATGATCAGTCCGCTCAAGAATTGCGCGCGCAACAAGACGCCCGATACGACCGAAACCATTGATTGCAACTTTAGTAGCCATATTAAATTCTCCAATTAATCTGCTATTTTAGCATTAATTTTCTGAACGATCATTTCGACAGAAAAGCCGAAATGGTCGAATAATGTTTCAGCCGGGGCAGACGCCCCAAAAGTATCGATGCCGATATTAAGGCCGCCTGATCCGGTATAGCGCTCCCACCCCAAAGTAACGCCAGCCTCGATCGAAACGATCATAACGTCTTGCGGTAGAATATCAGCGCGGTAAGCAGCATCCTGGGCATCGAAATATTCCCAGCTCGGCATGGATACGACATCCGCCCCGACACCATCCGCTTCCAACACGTCGGCGACCTTTATAGCCAGTTCGACTTCGGAACCCGTACCGATAATCACGACCTTGCGGGTCGCACGTGCTTCTCGAATACGGTAAGCCCCTCTAGTGCATAAATTTTCTTTGACGTCATGACGCAACTGCGGCAAATTCTGCCGTGACAGCGCCAAAAGTGATGGGCCATTTTTATTGGCCAAAGCCAGCGACCAGCACTCTGCCGTTTCAACTGCATCGCACGGGCGAAAAACCGTCAAGTTGGGCATTGCACGTAAACTGATCAGATGCTCGACTGGCTGATGTGTCGGACCATCTTCGCCAAGGCCGATGCTGTCATGGGTCATCACGTAAATCACGCGCTGCCGCTGGATTGCCGACAAGCGGATGGCATTACGGCAATAATCCGAAAAGACCAGAAACGTTCCGCCATAAGGAATGATACCGCCATGCAAGGCCATACCGTTCATGGCTGCTGCCATGCCAAACTCACGAATACCGTAATAGACATAGCGTCCCGCATAGTCGGTTTTCGTCATCGGCAAGGTGGATTTGGTCTTAGTATTGTTCGATCCGGTAAGATCGGCCGAGCCACCAACAAGTTCGGGTACCGCCGCAGTCAAAGCTTCAAGCGCCATTTCCGATGCCTTGCGCGTAGCGACATTCGACGGGTTGGCAATCAAAGACGCCAAATAATCTTCCATTCCCGTAACCGGCGGCCAATCGCCATTCATACGACGCATAAAATCTGCGCCATTAGGATCTTTAGATAAACGGTTTTTCCATTCAGAATGCGCCGAAGTGGCGCGTCGACCTGCCTCGCGCCATGCATTCAATATTGCAGCAGGCACTTCGAATGCGACCGCATCCCAGCCAAGCTCGGCCCGCGTGGCAGCTACCTCATCGGCCCCTAACGGCGAACCATGTGTGGCTGAAGTGCCCTG
>JBOFLS010000223.1:0-7989 GCA_051657985.1 Sphingorhabdus sp.
TTCCGGCGCAGTGCCATAATGGCGGCCGCCCTTAACACCACCACCGAGAACGAAATGATGCCCGCCCCAGCCATGATCGCTGCCATCGCCATTCGAACTGAGCGTACGGCCGAAATCGGATGCGGTGAATAAGGTCACATCGTTCGCAATCCCCATTTCATTCGTCGCCTGATAAAAGGCGTCCATTGCAAAATCGAGCTGGGCAAGCAATGTGTTATGATTGTCGATCAGACCATCGTGATTGTCATAACCGCCCATCGTTACGAAAAAGACCTGCCGGTTGACGCCAAGCGCCTGACGTGCGGCAATGGTGCGAGCGACGATACGCAACTGCGCGGCGATGCCCGATGTCGCGTTGTTTTGCGCGAAACTGGTGTTCAGCGTCGCACCATTTACCGCAGTCGAATAGACGCCTTCGGAATCGATCGAGCGTTTGGTCACACGGTTGTATTCGCCCTCAAAGATATGCGGACTGGGATCCGGCTGCATCATGATCTGGCGCATCATGTCGTAGGCGACGGTAGAACCAGCGACCCGATTATTGCCGTTGCGCAGCCGGATCGCACCACTACCGCTGATTTGATAGGCAATCGCCGACCGCCCGGTCAGGAATACGCTGTTGCCAGCGGCCGAGATCGCGGTGAAGATTGTGTTGGTATTGCTCGACATCGCCAGATCCGCAAGCCGGCCACCCCAACCCGATGTGGCTCCCTCGGGGGCGGAAGATTGCCACACGCTCTGCTGATCGTTGTGCGAGAACAAGCCGAAAGGCAGCGGATAGCGCGCCTTATCCTGGCTGCGATATTCGGTAAGCGTCGTTGGGCGGATCAGGGTACCAACATTTAACAGAGTCGCCAGTTTGCCCTGATCCCAGCGCGCCTTCATCCGCGTCATTGCCGGGTGAAGCGCATATTGCATATTGTTGGTCAGCGTCTGCGGCGTCAGCGGGTTGAGCACGGTCGCAGCGAGATCGGCCTTGCCACGGGCAATCCCACCCGCAGTCTGCCCCGCCCCGCCGCCGCGAATTGTGCTGTAAAGATTATAGTTGGCATCGTCATAGGGAATCAGCGTATCGTCATGATCATTACCGCCAAGAAGGAACAGGCAGACAAGCGCCTTGTAATTGCCCGTGCCGGTAAAGGCCAACGCGTCGCTGACACAGGACATATTGACGGCAAAAGGTGCGGCAACACCCATTGCCCCCATCTGCGCCGAACGCTTGAGGAAGGCGCGGCGATGCAGTTCATCGATCTTACTGATATGCATGGCAATACGCCTCTCTTATTTCTGGATCAGATATTGCGGCGAAACCATCGTCAAAAGGATGGCGGTCGCGACGCGATTGAAGCGGGCATCGGTATCGGAAGTTGCGGGCAGCGTGATCGAATCAATGGCCTGTTTGATCCGGTCCTTGTTGGCTTGTGACAGTTGCCCGCCCGACAGAAGCAAATCGATGCGGTCGACCAGCGCCGTGCTGTCGCTGGCAATTGCCATTTCAGCTGTATAATCGGGTTCAAGATTGGGGTTCGATTTATTCGTTACTACATTGTGCATGTAGTTAGGATAACCGATTGTCGAGATCTCGTTGACGATTTGAAACTCTGGTGCAACCAGATTGTTCGAAGCAATTGCGGTGCCCGCAGGGACATAGCCAGGACGGAAAAAATTGAATACGGATGGCGAACGAAAAACCATCTGTCCCAGCGAATTCGATTGCTGACTGGTATCATAGAGATCGTATTTTCCGGAAACCGGTTTTTTAAGATTGAACGTGCGCGCCCATTGTACAAAACGTATGAAGGGTTCGCGCACCTTGCCGAATGTCTGGCTGGTCAGGCCCGCTGCATTCAGCGCTTCGTCATCCATTACGATCGCCTTGAACACGGCCCCCATATCGCCGCGCACACCCTGACCATTGTTCGCGAATACGGTCGCAATGCGATCGACATAGGCGGGGCTTGGATTGCTGGTGACGAGCCGCTGGATCATCTGTTTGGAGAAGAATGCAGGGGTATTCGCGTGGTTGAACAATGTATCCAACACGATTTTCATGGCGCTCACCGCATCGGTGTTAGCCGGTATGGTAACGCCAAGAAACTTGGCTTCCAAAGCCGAATGTTCCGACGCACGATTGGCATAGGTATACTGCATTTTGGCCGGATCCGATGTCATCTGACGCTTCATATAGCCCGGCATCAACCAAGGCTCGACGTTCAGGCGCTCATCAGCCGTACCTTGCCAGCCCCAACCCGATATTGCGCGCGCCACGTTGGTTACATCTTCATTGCTGTAGGTCGGGATAGGATTGCCGCTTGCATCCTTTTTGACCGTACCGTCATTGTTCAACTGAACTAGGCCGATCGTAAACAGCTGCATCACCTCGCGTGCATAGTTTTCATCGGGACGTCGCCCGGTCCGGTCGTCTTCCTTGCGGCTATCATTCAGGCTTAGAAACTGGCCCATTATCGGATTCAGCGTCACTTCCTCCAATAGGGCGCGGAAATTACCAAACGCATATTTGTTGAGGATATCCCAGAAATGACAGAGTCCCAGTCCATGCCATACTGCGTCGACACCGTTTGCACTGACCACAAAAAATTCCGACAATGCAAAGGCAATCCGCTTGCGCATCTGATCGTTGCTGTCGAGAAATTGTTGCCACATCACTTGTGTGTGAAAAGTGGTGCTGAAATAGTCCTTATTCGCAAAATCCTCACCGCCCATGCGCTTATAGGCATCGACTGCAGTTTCACCGATTGGCTTGGCCATTTCGGAATCGAGCCAGCTGACATAGCCGACATCCTTGATCCGCGCGATTTCCGTCGAATTTACCGAAAATCGTGTTCTCATCATAAATCGAACGGCTTCAGCATCGCTAACCGGTTTTTTGACAATAACGGCTGGCTGTTGCGGAGCAGGTGGGGGGGAAGTACTTCCGTCACCGCCACAGGCTGCTAAGGCAAATGTCGTTAATGGCACCGCGATTGCCGATGCATCGCCATTTTTTGACGGTTTCGTTATCTCCAGACTATCGTCATCCGCCGATTTCAAAATTTCCGGCGCTATGCCCATACCGGAATTCGCAACATCCTTTGTGCGATCAAAATTCATTTGAAACAACGAACGTCTGTTCAGCATATCGTATAATCCGGCAAAAAATCTGTGTTGCCGGACTGCAGCTAACGCATAGTGGTTAAGGCCCCGTTTAAAGAGGGTCATTAAAATAATTAAAGATTTCTAACTTTTTCATAAGCTTACAATAAAATAAATATTGAGCGAAAGGCTTTTGCTGCAAAATATCGTTTTCGATATTTGGCAAAAAGAGCATATGTGCCGGAACCGACGATATTTGTGGTTAAGACCTATTCAGGAAAGGCTGGTCTCTAACCCAATATTAATTCACTGCGGATATCAATGCCGCGTTTCAATATTGTGAGCCTAAAATGGATATTGTCGTCTTTCCTGCCGAAACGCGCGACGCTTTTGCCAAAGCCTATCCCAATGATCCGGCCAAGCTAAGACATGGCTTACTGCATCATGATCTGCTCACGCTCGATGCGCTGGCCGATCTGGCGCAAAAGCTACCGGCGGGCGAGATCGAATATAATCCTGGCACGCTTCCGATCGGGATCAAGCCCGGAGACATACCCAAAACCGGACTGAGCGTGGTCGAAACGATCCGCAACATAGCCAATTCAGGATCCTGGGTAGTGCTGAAGCGGATCGAACAAATAGCCGCCTATCGTGATCTATTGCAGGACACGCTTGCGGAATTAAGCGATATTATCATTCCGCGTACCGGAGAAATGCTGACTTTGGAAGGGTTCATCTTCATCAGTTCGCCCGGTTCGGTTACGCCATTCCATTTCGATCCCGAACATAACATATTGTTGCAGGTGAAGGGCGAAAAGACGATGACGGTGTTTCCGGTCGAAGATGAACAGATGTTCGGAGCGGAGACCCACGAGCTGTTTCATCTCGGCGAACATCATCGCAACCTTGAATGGCGCGACGCGTTTTCCGTTCTTGGAAATCCGATTCATATCGGCCCGGGCGAGGCAATCCATGTTCCTGTTAAGGCACCGCATTGGGTGAAAAATGGCCATGAGCCTTCAATCTCTTTATCGGTCACTTGGCGATCGAACTGGTCCTATCAGGAAGCTGACGCGCGGGCTTTCAATCATATGCTACGCAAGATCGGCCTAAACCCTGCCAGCCCACGGCCCTTCCCGGCAAGCAATGCAGTAAAATCCCTGGCTTGGCGGGCCTCACGCAAAATGCGCCTGCACAAAATCTAGAGTGATTTCGAGTGAATAGGATATTTCACGGCTCGGAAATTACGGAAAACAAATGACATTAGACCGGGATTTTGATTCGATCAAAATCGAACAAGGTCCAGGCTTCATTGTCATGATGGTTGTAAAATAACGATAGAGGATATGGTGCGCCCGACGGGATTCGAACCCATGGCCCCCAGATTAGGAATCTGATGCTCTATCCTGCTGAGCTACGGGCGCGTTGATAATTGCCTTAACAATGTGGGGCCACAGCGTCAATTTTTGGCATCGGGAAGAATGAATGGTAAAGGCAGGGGTGCTACCGACACACCCTCCTCGTGCAAATCCCGCGCATCGTTGATGGTTGCATGGCCATGTATGATACGGCCAGGCGCATCGCCATAATATATTGCACGGGCCTCATTGGCAAAACGATCGCCCACCCATTCCGATTTTTCGAGCATTTTTGCCTGCATCTGGGCAAGTTTATCTATCGTCTCGACTATTTCGGAAGGCATTGCCTGCATATTGGCGACGGATACCTCATTTTCTGACTCACGTTCCTGCTTTGGAACAGAAACCGTCAACTGATTGCCTTTGCGTCCAACATTGGGAGCCATAACCGCCTTTTCGATCGCCGAATCGCCACAAAGTGGACAAATCAGCAAACCGTCGGCTTTTTGCCGATCATAATCAACAGACGAACCAAACCACCCTTCAAATCGATGAGCACCGGCCTTGCATACAAGATCGAAAGCTATCATCGAATTCTTCTGCCCAGCATAGAGTCAAGCTTTCCGGCAGTCTCCAGCGCGAAAAGATCGTCACATCCTCCTATATGATGACCTTCGATAAAAATCTGCGGCACTGTTGTGCGGCCATTGGATCGGGCAAGCATGTCTTCACGCGCAGCACCGCCCATGGCGTCCCGTTCATTATAATCGATACCCTTTGCATCGAGCAAAGCCTTTGCCCGATAACAGTAGGGACAGCCAAATTTTGTGAAGATTTCAACTTTACCGGTCATCCAGCCGAAATGGGGGGCAAAAACTTGCACGTCAAGTAAGAGCTTGGATCGCTATATCGGTTTCTAACGCTTGTGGCAAAACACGTGCCCAGCAAAAGATCGTGACGCTTGCAGCGCCTGCCTTCAGCAATGGGCCGATGCAGGCATCGCTGGTCGCACCGCTTGTATAGATATCGTCGACCAATGCGATTGGCCTGTTTTTGACGATCGCTGTTCTTCGGTTGTTGACCGCAAAGACATTCTTGACCATCGCCGCACGTTCCCGAGCCGATAGACCGCCGAGCGGCTTGGTCAGCTTTGTCCGAAGCAGGACATCAGGGCAATGCGCGAAGTCCGAAAGCCTGGCCAATTCCCGTGCGATAAGTGCCGACTGATTGTAGCGGCGTCGCCACAATCGGGTCCAATGAAGGGGCACGGGGATTAACAGTACGTCATGCGGCAAGGCATGCAAATGTCTTTGCAGCATATTGGCGATCAAACGCGCCAAGCCGATCTGGCCGCCATGCTTAAGCTTAAGGGCGATGTCACGTGAGACATTGGTGTAAGCAACCGCAGCCTTTATTCCGGAATGACGGGGCGGCCGCCCGATGCATGCTGCGCATTGCGCCTTATCAGTGGCGGCAAAGGATAATGGCAAATCGCAACTTGCGCAGGCTGGTTCACTCAGGAAATGCAGCTGCTGCCAGCAACCCGCACAGAACTGATCCTGATCGGGTGTGATGATGCCGCAGGAAGGACAGCGCGGCGGCAGGGCAAAATCGACGATTGTCTTGAATGGCTGCGTGAAACTTTGCATCCAGGCCTTGTCGTAGAGAAACGCACGCGCCACAAGCCTGATATGCAATCCGCTCCGCCCGAGATATTTGACCGCCGCCGCCGCCGTGCTTTGCGAAAGCGTGCCGAAACGCGAATCGGCGACGGGCATTTTCTTTGGAATGTCTTGGCCGAGGATATTGCCGATCGTCTTGCCTGCACGACGCGCCGTTTTGAACGCTGCCTGATTACAGGACCATTGGCTCACAAAGCGTCGTACATAGTGGCAGACAAAGTCGACGAGATTGTGACTTCCTCATATTGTGACGAAGACAGCCTAACTGTAAATATGACAAGCTTCGATCTGATAATTTCGGGCGGTACGCTCGATAGTGTTAATGACCTGCCCGGTGCATTGCTTCAGATCAGGCGTTCCCTGCGTCCCGATGGCCTTTTTCTGGGAACCTTGTTTGGCGCAGGCACGCTTCATCGTTTGAAACAAGCGATGATGCTTGCCGATGGCGAAAGCGTAACGCCGCACATTCATCCGCAAATAGAATTGCGCGCAGCAGCCGATCTGTTAACCCGCGCGGGGTTCAATCTGCAGGTTGCGGATAGAGCGACTGTCGATGTCCGTTATGCGGACTGGCGAACTCTGATTACCGATTTGCGTGATGGCGGCATCGGTAACTCTCTTGCCGGGAAAAGATCTTTTCTTGGGCGCGATTATCCGATGCGGCTCGACAGGGTTTGGCAGACGCTTGGTGAAAAAGATGGGAAAGTCAGCGAGCGCTTCGAATTCATTCATCTTAGCGGCTGGTCGCCCTCTCCGGCACAACCAAAACCCGCTGCACGCGGAAGTGGCAAAATGTCTCTTTCCACACTGCTCGATAAATCCGGCAAATTCTAATCTACAAAAGTTTCTCAAGCAGTTCAAGGAGCGGCAGGTCGGCGGGTGGCATTGGCAAATGCCTCATTTGTTCGATCGTGAACCAGCCAATCTCCTGATTTTCCTGCGGATGCGGTACACCCGACCAATTACGGCAGATATAAAGCAGCAGCAGCAGATCCTTGCTATCCAATGAGGCGCTAGCAAAGCAGGCAGGATGAAGGGCATCGGCCCGAACGAAAATTCCAAGTTCCTCATTCAATTCTCTTGCCAACGCGGCTTCCGGCTTCTCGCCTTCTTCTATCTTCCCGCCGGGAAATTCCCATAAACCGGCCATATCGCGACCTTGGGGCCGTTTTTGCAGCAAAATATAACCATCACCGCGAACTAGCGCCGCCGCCGCTACAAACAATAATGTCGGATTTTTTTTCAATTTCGTTTCCACTGGAAAGTTTTTGTTAACAGATTTGTGAAAAATAGCAGGTGTCGTAACCTAGACATGAATTGGAACCAGATCATGTTGAATTTTTTTAGGGGCATTGTGAAGTCCCAAGAAGGGGCGACAGCTGTAGAATATGGACTGATAGTGTCATTGTTGGTGATCGCTATGATGGTGGCCTTCAATAATGTCGCGGGCTCTACGACCAATATGTGGAATAGCGTTTCGACCAATGTTGTAACCGCGTCGAATACCTGATCTGCATTAACGAATTGGTAGTAGACTATATCGTATCGGTTCAAGGGACAGTCTTTATTTTAAAGGCTGCCGGGTGAATATGTTGAACAGGAGACCTGAGATGAAAATGATCAAGAAGCTTTTCAAAAACGAAGAAGGCGCGACCGCCATTGAATATGGTCTGATTGCCGCTCTTATCGCAGTTGCTGCCATCGTCGCCATGGGCGCACTCGGCAACAACCTGACGAATACCTTTAACAAGGTGAACAATTCGCTTTCGAACGCTAACGCTAAGTAAATTCGTTTTTCGAATTTATACAAGCTAGTTGAAAAGTTAGGCGGGGGCTACCAGCCTCCGCCTTTCTTT
>JBOFLS010000224.1:0-21895 GCA_051657985.1 Sphingorhabdus sp.
CTTTCCCAATGTCTGCCTTACACCCGCGCCCCCGGGTCCACCGGTACCCATCCCCTATCCCTCAATCGGTCAGCTCAACACTACGCAGAGTTTTTCAACCGACGTGAACGCTGGCCAATTTGGCGTTGTTACGGTCACCAGCAACATTCCAACCACGACTGGCGATGCGGCTGGAACCGTCGGCGGAGTCACATCAGGCACTTTTGGCCAGAAGGTTGAATTCACCAAAGGCTCCGCGACCGTCTTCGCCAACGGCAACGCGATCGTCCGCTTGGGTGATCCGACCAAGCAAAACAACGGCAACGCGGTCGGCACGGTGCTCGGCGGCTTTCCAACTGTGCTGGTAGGAGGATAGGCGATGGATCAGGCCGACAGCCGCGCGCTCAGTACACGCCCGTATCTCGGCAGTGGCTGGGCGTTTCCCGTAAAGCCAGTGAACGGCAAACTCGTTTTCGCACGCTATGAGGATGATGTCGAGCAAGCAATTGAAATCATTCTCAGAACATCGCCAGGAGAGCGCGTGATGCTGCCCCGTTATGGGGCTGGATTGCGCGATTTCCTTTTCGCCGGAAACAGCCCCGTTACCCACCGCCGTGTCGAGGAGGTCGTCCGCCGCGCGCTGACCGACCTAGAACCTCGCATCACAGTCGAACGCGTTGTGGCGCGTGCGGCTGATGACGAGCCAAACCTCATGGAAATCGAGGTCGATTACGTCGTCCGCCGCTCGAACGCCTTCTACAACCGGGTCTTTCCTTTCTACCTGAATGAGGCAGCCTAGCCATGCCCGTCACGCCACCGCGCCTTGATGATCTCGATTTTGCGGCAATCGAATCCATGCTGCGCACCCGCATTCCGGTGATCGCACCCGACTGGACCGACCATAATGAGAGCGATCCGGGTATCACACTGATCCAGCTCTTTGCGCATCTGGCCGAGCAGGTGGGCTATCGCCTCAATCGCGTTCCCGACAAGACTTATGTGGAGTTGCTCAAACTGGTGGGTGTGCAACTGCGCGCGTCTGTCGCGGCATCCGCGCTGATGGCCTTTTTCCTTACTAAAGCCGAACGCGCGACCGCCGTCCTGGTTCCGACCGGTACTAAGATCAAGGGAACTGGTACAAGCGGCGAAAGCGTGAATTTCGAAACAGATCGCGGCCTTGACATCATCCCCGCGCAGATCGCCGCGCTTGTCTCCACACGAGGTGAACTGACAAGGATAAATGGCCCGGGTGAATCCGGCCCGACTGCAGCAAGCGCTGACCCTGCCATTTATGTCGAAGAGCGCTTTTCGCTCGCCTGGGACGGCAAGACTCCGAAGCTGAAAGACATGCCGACCCAGCCGGTCACACTCTTCGCCAAGCCTGCCGAGGCTTTGCACACAACCCTCTATGTTGGTCTCCACTTCAACCCGTCAGTAGCCGCCGGCTTCAAGGGCGCGCGCGCGTCGCTGCACCTGCAGGTTGATAATGATGAACATCCCGAGCCTGATCTCTCGGTCGAAGCTGGATCAACCCCGCTCTCGGTCGTCAACGCCTTCGAAGCCGGACCGCTGCTCGTTGAATATGAATATTATCGATCTGCACTCGCCGGATCACCTTCAGGCGCTTGGGAGCCGCTGCCGGTCATCTCCGACGGCACCGATAGCTGGACGCGATCGGGCACAATAAGGTTCGACGTGCCAATGCAAATCGGCCCGATTCCGAACGGCAGCTGGGCAGACGTGGAAACCGATCTGCCGCATCCGCTCGTTGGCGCGCTCAAAACGCCCGCTGATGACACACCTTCTGAAGTGCCAATCAGCGGCTGGATCCGCGTTCGCTTTGGTATCGCGCCGAAGATCTCGCTGCGCTCGCTCAACTTCAACACTGCGACGGCCTCTCACTTGACCTCGGTTTCCAGCGAGCGGTTGGGTCGCGGCAATGGCCGGGCCGGGCAGATCTTCAGCCTGGGCAACCGCGACGTGCAGGCTAAAAGCTTCGAGCTTGTCAGCCGCGATGACACGCGCGCCGAACCGATCCTTGCGTGGCGCGCGGTCGACGATTTTGATTCCGCCGGACCCAATGACGCGGTCTATGCGCTTGACGCCGAAGCAGGCGTTGTGATCTTTGGTGACGGCATAAATGGCCGGCCACCGCAAGCAAGCGAGCTCATGATCGTCGCCTTCTACCGTCATGGCGGCGGCAAGTCCGGCGAAGCAGCGGCCGGAACCATCAACAAAGGTTCAGGTCTGCCCGCAACCGTCGCTGGCTGCACCAATATCGTTCCCGCGCGTGGAGGGCGCGACGCCGAGACTTTGGACGACGCCAAGCGCCGTGCGCCCCGCGCCTTCCGTGCCCGCGGTCGTGCAGTCACAAACGCAGATTTTGTCGACGCTGCCCGCGCTGCACCTGGCGTCCGTGTCGCGCGTGCTCATGTCGTAGCGCTCAGGCGCCCCTATCCCGAAGGACATCTGCTTGAGGGGATCGAAGCACCGGGAATAGATTTCGACCGTGAGGCCGTCGGCGCCCTGAGCGTCATTGTCGTGCCGGAGCAAGACGGGCTCTATCCTATGCCGACGACCGGCGAACTCCGTGCGGTCGCGGCGCATCTAGATACGGTGCGACTGCTCACCACTGAGGTGCATGTGACGACACCACAATATGTCCGCCTGCACGACCTGCAGGTCGTGGTGCGCGCACGGCCCGGTTACAGCGTGGCAATGTTGCGTGAAATGATCGCTGATCACCTTCGCAAGCGCTTCCATGTCCTCACCGGCGGACCCGATGGGCGTGGCTACTCGTTTGGAGGCCTGTTGCATCACGCCGATTTGGTCGCTGAAGTTTTCAAGATTGTCGGCGTCGAGCGGGTTGAGGCGCTGTCCTGTCTGTTCGATGGGATCACACCCGACAATGCCGACCGTGAAATGCTGTGGCGCGCCGAACGACGGACGACGCTGCGTCTGACAAACTGCCCGCAAAGCCCGGCCGACTTTGACTCGATCGATCTGTTTGACGACGAGGTTCCGTTCATCGACACTGCCTCGCTTACCGTCACAGTGGTGGCTGCGCCATGAGTGCATCGGCGCTTCTAGACCGGCTGCGACCGGGGATCGACGCCAACGGCTCGACTTGGGCGATCCTGCGTTATCCGCAGGACTGGCGCGCCGGACGCATGACTGGGCTGACGCTCGACCTAGCCGAATCGGCGCTGCGCCTGGCGCCTGCTCCGCTATCACCCAAGCTGGCAGGCTGGTATTCCACTGAAGCCGTTATGGGCGCGGGCGGCACTCTCTATCGCATCGATCCAGCATCGAACAGGTTGTTGGTCAAACGCGCCTGTGACGTCGATTTCGTGCCGCTTCCGGGATTTGGCGGACGCGGCTTCGCGACCGGTCGGCTCAATCGTCCGACAAGCATCGCGGTTGATGCACACGGACGGCTTTACGTCTCTGATACTGGCAACGCCCGTGTTCAGGTGGTGTTGCCTGAAAGTGGAGAGGTCCTTGCCGTACTTTCAGAAGGTCTCGCGCGGCCCGTCCATGTCGCGATTGATCGCACCGGCCTGATTTTCGTTGCCGATGAGGGAACAGGTCGCATTCATCGCTTTGACGCGCGGTTCGCGGCTGTTGACAGCTTTGACCTTTGCACATTGGATCCGTGGAGCGAAACGGTATGGACCGAGCCGCCTGAAGCCACTCCCCGAGCGGTTTCGGTTCTGGCTGATTGCTCAATCGTCGTGTTCGACCCCAACCGCACGATGCTTTGGCACATGAGCGCCACAGGCGATCCGCTGCCGGCTCTCCCTTGGCCCGACGACGCCCGACTTCCCCCGGGCTGGCGCTCCCTGCCTCAACGCTTCGTTCCGCGCGGAGAGATCGTGCTGGGACCGATTGATGGCGGCACGCCCAGACTTGCTTGGCACAAAATCCTGCTCGACGCCACGCTGCCGCCGGGTACGAGCCTGCGCGTGCAGAGTTTCGCGGCTGATCGCTCCGATGCGGACATTTTGCAATGGGCACCGCACACCGCCGTGCCGGTTACCGGGATTGAGGTACGAAGCGGCGAAGGAGATCGTTTGGTTCTGCCTGATCAGCAGGCCTGGAGTCTGTGGAAGGCCGGTCGTCTGCTGCGCGCCAATCCCGTTGTTCATCGCTTCGACGCTGTTCCCGGCGGTGCAACGGCCATCGCTCTTTCCTACGCCCAGGCACGCCGCTTGTGCGCTGGCGACACCGTGACACTCGAAACTGAAAATGGAGAAGTGTGGAACGCTGCGATTGTCGCGATTTCGCCGGGCACAGCGTCGGTGAGTGCAACCGGGCCTTCAGAGGCGTTTCTTGGCGATGGTCCGCTCCACCTTGTCGAGCGCGCTGGCCGTCCCCTGCCCTACGACCCAGTTGATCTGTCTTTTTTGGGGATAGCGCGTAGCGCGCTAGGCTTGGCCGGACTGGCGCGCGACGGTCTGCCACAGGACATCGCGCTGCCACATGATTTTGCGATTGCCCTTGAACGTGGCGACATTTTGGCGCTGGGTGAAGGCGGCTATTTCGAGATACTCGACCTGGCCAGCGATGATACGAACATCACTTTCGATACGCCGCTGCCCAATGGCTTAGGCCAAGCCCAGCTCCGCATCGCAACCACCCAGCGTCGGCTGCTAATCCAAGGCGACTTGCCACCTCTGCCCGCACCTCCCGGCGCGCACTTGACGGTGATGGGCGATGTCCACGTTGTTTCAGCCCCGATCGCGGCGGTGACGGGCGACACAATCTGGCTCACCGCTCCATTGGCGGGCCAAGTCGACGCTAGCAACTGGGTTTCCGCACAATTCCCCATACCCGTCGCCACCGATCGCGGTCGTTATCTCTGGCTACGCGTCCAGTTTGACGGGCGGGCACTTCCACCGGGGACGGGCGTCGGCTACGCGCTAGAGGCATCCGCTACGCCGGAGCTTCGTGCGATCCGGATCATTGCACCTCGACCCAATCTACTCGACTTTCTCCCTGCGCTTTATGCGCGCGGCGACCTCCGCGAAGATGCGCCCGGCGCGAATTTCATGGAGCGCTTCCTTAGCATGTTCGAAGGCCAGTTTACGCGGATCGAGGCGGCCTATGACAGCGTCTCACGCCTGCTCAATCCTGATGCCGCGGACACCGAATGGCTTGAATTTGTCGCGTCCTGGTTGGATATTAGTTTCGATCCATCATGGCCGATCGACCGCCGTCGTCAACTGGTACGCGAGGCCTGGACGCTCAAGGCTGGTCAAGGCACGCTGCGCGCGCTGAGGCGTTATCTCGAAATCTATACCGGCCGCCCGGTTTCTATAGGTGAAAGTTTCCGCCGTCGGCCGCCGCCGCCGATTCAACTCGGTGCCAGAGGCGCTCTCGGCCTCGCTCCCCTCGGCGGCGCATCCGATCAAGACGACGATCCTAGCCTCGCGCACCGCTTTTCGGTTGGCGTCAATCTTCCATCAGGCGAAGCGCAACTTGCCGCGCGTTCGACTGTTCTGAAGATCATCGACACAATGAAGCCCGCGCACACGCGCTTCGCGCTCGACACACGCGGCGGCGCGGCGGCGCGGATCGGGATGGATGCGTTTATTGGCGAAATCTCGATCCCCGGCCCAGACGCAGACTCCTGCGCCTGCGATCCGGACATCGGTGCGAACAGTACGCGATCGGGCAACGTCGAACTTGGCTTTCTTGTAGGCGGGCGCCTGGGGCGCGGCGGCACGCCTGAACTTGCTGCGATAGGAGAATGACAATGACCTACAGGCACGATGTTCAGGAACGCGAACGCTGCGATAGCGGCGCTGGCTGCGGCCTGCCGCCGGGCTTTTTCCGGCTACGCTATTTTCACGGCAAACAGATGCGCCTCGCCGACTATGTCGACGAGCAGCGCTACCACGCGACCAAGCTGCGCTTCCACAATGACCGTCTGCATGGTGCGGGTATCTTGTGCGGATTGCGCGTATCCTTGCTCGACGAGGGTGCCGCCGTGCTTCGCGTCGGACGCGGAGCCGCGCTCGACGATTGCGGGCGCGAGATTATCGTTGGATTTGATCAATGCGTCGATGTCGACGCCTGGTATCGCCGCCAGCGCCACGACCGGCCTGAACCGGGGGACGACAATCCCTGCCACCCGGATGCGGAGAACAAGGTCCGTATCTGTGTTGCGATCCGCTACAGTGAATGCGCCCAGGCCCCCGAGCCGGCGCCAGCCAATCCGTGCCGTGGCCCGTCGTCGTGCGATTGTGGCGGCTGTTCCTCTTGTCAGACGCGGTCGTGCGACCCCTGTGCCGAAGGCGCGGATTTCGGCCGGGTTGCGGAGGAATTTGAACTCCGCCTGATGTTCCATGAGGAGGCCAAGCGACTGACCGCGCACCGTCTCTTCCCCGATGAGGAAGCCATCGAGGAAGCGGTTGCGCGCTCCTCAGGCGGAATCAGCCTCTTGAAGGCACTCGCCAAGCCAATTCGGGTCCGTTGTCCGGCCTCGCAAGAAGAGTGGCTGCTGCTCGCCTGTTTCGATGCTGTCATCGCGGATGGCGACGAACCAAAAGTCGAAGAAATCCGGGACATCGATTACGATTGCGCCTCGCAGATACTGCTGTCGACCGAAGTTATCCAATATCTGCTTGGCAGCCTGTATGCCGATGTCGATCCGGGCATCGGCGGTCCCGAGGTGGTCGACGTCGCTTTCCAGAAAGTCGACGACAAGCGCTACCAGTTTGTGCTTTCGCTAAGCCAATCGATCGATCCCGCCTCACTCGATGCGGATGATGCCAGCTTCAACCTTCGTCAGTTGACCAGCGGCGGCTGGGAATTACCCGGCAGCAACGTCGTTTCCGTTGCCTACTCCGAGGTCCAAACCGCCAAATTCAGCGTCGAAGGACCGGCGATCTACATTACGATCGACAACAAGAGCGACTTCCTTTTGAATGGCGGGCGCTATCACCTGTTCTCCCCGCGCGATGCCAATCCCGTGGTTGACGCCAAGCTTCGCCATTTACGCCCGCGCGATATCGAATGGCGCTTCGGGCTGACGATCGATCCTGACAGTGGCGACCTTGTGATGGGAGGTGTCGCATGATCGATTCCAGCCCCAATGCGCCGCCAAAAGAATCGAGCACGCGCGAGCAACTTCTGAAAACCGGTCAGCGCGCCTGGGCCGCTGGTGGGATGGCGGCCAAATCTGCGGCGGTCTTCGCCTATCGTGCGGCACTGCCACTGATGGCGCTCTACGCGGCGCAGGATGACGAGATCGGCGAAGGTGATGCCAGTGCCGCCGAGATCAAGGCGCGGAACCGCGCTACGACCAAGGCGGCCGGCATCAAAGCACTGCTCGAGTTGATCGAAATTGCCTCGGTCACCCATCCGCTCCACGACGGCGCAACGCCTTACATAGCCAACAATGATGGCGTACGTCAGGCGCCGCATATGCGCCATGTCCTGTCGCTCGGTTTGGCCGCCTATGCGCTTTTCCAGCGCGCCAACAGCGGCGACGACAAGGACGATCCGGATGGCGGCGACGATGGCGGTAATCCTGCAGTCGCCGCCAATCAAAGCGTTGCCTACATCGCCGTCGCACCCGGCGAATATCAATATGTGAGCGGCCCGCTCTCGCCCACTGCAATGAGGAGATCAGCCATGAGAGAACGCGCCTACGGCCAGCCACAACTCGCTATGCTCGCCCGCCAAAACAATCAGTTTATGACGATGCCTGCAGGTTCGGGCGCGCAGGCCGCGATGATGGCACGGGCACCGATGACTGCCCAGCAATATGGACGCCTTGCACTCGGTGCACGCGGCATGGGAGCCGCGCAATCCGGATGCGGCTGTGGCGGCGCGTGCGCCGGTTCTGGCGGATGTGGTTGTGGGTGTTCGAGCTGCGGCGGAGGCGGCTTTGTTTTTCCGCCGGCCCGGCGAAAAGAGGGCGGCGAATGCGACTCGCTATTCTCGATTTCCTGCGAGACAAAATGGCGTGTGCGCGAATGCTTCAAGCAGTCGTTGTGCGATCTGCTTCGGTGCCTGGGCGACCAGCTTTGCGACGATGGAAAGTTTGCGAGCAGCCCCGATCTCGGCGAATGTCTGGAAGGTTTTGTCTGCTCGCTTGTCACCTGTTTGCCTGAGGCGATCTGTCCACCTCCGCCGCCGTCGACCGTCTGCATCACACAGGAATTGAACGACTGCGATTGCAACTTTGCGGTTGGGAGCTGAGCCATGACCACCATTCAGCATAATCATGATTTCAAGCCTTGCGTCCAGGGCGCTTTCGGCGGCGGACTGACTCGCGCGCTGTTCTTCGACGGGATGGTCCTTTCGGCAACCGACCTGTTGCGAGAGCAATCCTATTGGCGGATGAAGCGGAAACTGACCAATCGCGCACTGGGTGAAGGCGTGGTCTGGGGACTAACGACCGAATGGAATGATAAAACGCGGACTTTTACCGTCTGCCCGGGCTATGGGCTGAGTTGCTGCGGCGACGATTTGATCGTCGAATGTCCCGAAACCGTAGGCGAAGGGCAGCTTGTCGATCCATGCAGCGAAGACTTCCGCGCGCTGTTGGCTGACAAGTTCGACAAATGCGATGAATGCGCACGACCCGATACGCCGGTGCCCGCTGCACTGATGCTTGAATATGTTGAATGTCCAGAAGATCCGCGTAGCACATATGAGGACCCCTGTGCCGAAACTGCCCGAGGATGCCGCTTTGGCGCGGTTCGCGAAACCGTGCGTCTGCGGCTCGTACCTCCACCTGAGGAATGCGCTGGCCCACTTGACCGCTTTTGCCACAAGATCAAGGAATTGCGTGCAGAGCTGTTGGCCGCTGGCTCGCCGATGCCTGAGCCCGATTTTAACCCCTTCAAGCCTGAAAGCCGTTTTGGCTTCGCCTTCCTGTTAGCCGACGGCTCGGTCATTGATGGTGCAAGCCAGCGCGTCGAGCTCAAGATGGGTGAGACCGAAACCGCCGGCCCAAGGTCATCCGGCACAGCGGCTCAGCTGCGCCTCTTCATAGAGCCGCCGGACGGATCTGTTTTCACCAAGGTCGAAGTCGACAATGTTGACAAGTCGGATGCGGCAACCGTCCTTGGATGGTCGCAAGACCATGCAATGACCGCCGTTGCGACCGGTGCCGCCAATCACACGGTCGTGGTCCAAACCTCCTCACTGTTCGGGTCCGGCTCCGATCTGAAAGTTACCTACCGGATCACCACCGCGCAATCCAATGTCGGCTTGCAGACGACAATTACGATCGAAGCGGTTGAAGCGCTCGCGACCCGCACCGATTGTGCCAGTCTGCTGGCCGGAAAATGGTTGACTGATGGCGACGCGCTATGCCGCGCAAAAGCATTGGCGCTGGCGCTGATTTACAGCGTCGCGGCTGGCAAGCTTGCTAGTGCAAATTGTGGCGAGAGTGAGCTTACAGAGGCCGAAGAAAAGGCGCGCAAGGCGATCGCTTGGGCGTTGTGCTGGATCGGCTGGAAAGCGCTCTACGGTATTGACATCAATGACACCAAAGCTGCGAAAATCCAGAACTGCCTCCGCGCGCTCTTTGTCGAATGGTGCGAAGGTTTTGCCTACAAAGGTCCGCGCTGCTGTGCAACGTCGCACGGCGTTTATCTGGGCGGGGTTGAGCTGTCGCCCAAGGGCAAAATTCTCTGCTTCGACCCGTGGCGCTATCGCCGCTATGTGCTGACCGGACCTCTGATCACTCATTGGGGGTCGCTCTTCGGCCTGCCGCCACTTGATGGGGTTGCGTCGCGTGTGGCGAGTTGGATTTGCTGTGTTGCAAAGGCTGATGTCGGCACCGCTCCGGCCGTGCTTGCCGCAGCAGGCGATTTGATCGCGCCGTTGGGCAGCGGTGCGGCGCTGGCGATCGGCCCCAGTTTCGCTACCAGTCCCAAGATAGTCGGCGCAACGGCAAGTCATCAAACGATCGACCCGATCAAACTTGCCATGCGGCTGGGTGAGGCGCTTTTTGACCGAAGCGGTAGCTCGATTGCGACGGCGCCCACAGTGACTGTGGCGAGCGTCGCCAACGCGCCTGTTCAACTGGTAACGCGATCTGCTCAAGCCTCGGTCGCAGCATACTCGGCTGCGCCGGCGGCAGCCGCGGAAGCAGTGAAGCAAGAGGTCCAGGCGCTGGTGGTGGCTGTTCCGGCAATGGCGCGCGCACCGATGCGTGACTATGTCGCAAACTTGGCCGAAATCATCCCGGTAACGGCACTGAAGGCCGAAAGCGATAGTCCCACCTTTGAGCCTATGCTCGCTGCCCTTGAACGGGCAAATGTCCGATCGATTGCAGAGTTGGCCAGCGCTGGCCCCGAAGTGGCGGCGGACAGGGTGAGGCCATTGCTTGCTGAATCGCCGGAATTCCGCGACGCGGTGTCGGTAGATAAGGCGATGGGGCTGGTCTATGACCGCACCCTAAAGTTGCTCGGAGAGACTGGCGAAGCAATTGCTGCTGAGGCCCGCAATCGCGAGGCGGACGAACCCTTCACCCGGGCCGATCTACCAGATGCGGTCAGCGACGTGCAGCGGGCTGCCAACCAGTTCCTCAAAAAGGGCAAGGGCACTACGCTTGCGGCCTTGCGCGATGTCGCTGCAAGGACGATGGCCGCGCGCCCCTGATGGGGTGTGGCGGTGCCTGGCGTTGAGGTTGGGACGCTCGATCTGAGATTGACCGCGCCCGTCGCGTTACAACCGCGGGCTGCGATGCTCAGGCGTGGAGCGGAGGAGGCGCTGATTCCGGCTCTGCTTCTTGCTTTGGAGCGTCGGTTGACCAGGGCACATGGCGAGTGGGCCGTTATCCGTATTCGCACGATTGATCTACGCTTGAAGCTCACACCTTCCGATCTGGCGTCGCCAGACTGCGCTGAAGCGTTAGGTGAGGACATTGCCGATCAACTGCTAGGCATGGCATTGATCGAGACCGCAAGTGCGCGATCCAAACATACCGATGCGCCCGTTCGCGTTTGGCGTGACGCGCGTCAGTTCACCGCGGCACGGCTTGCGGCAGCGGCTCAGCGCCAAGTCGGCCCCAATGAAGTCAAGGAATCCGTTGATGAGCTGCTACAAGCGCTGACGCTTGAACGGCCAGAGGAGATATCTTCGATTCTCACCGAACTGGCTGCTGTCCAGGAACTGCAGGCAATGCTCCGCCAATTGACGCTGCCGATGTTGACTACGCTCATGAAGGCTGTTTCACCCCGGGCTTCGCCAGCTATTGCGAAGGAGATCGCGAAGGCAATAGCGCGGCACAAGCCGACTGCGGCCAATCCTGCCCGGCGTCGGCCTAAACCTGACATGCCGGATGTTCGCGGCGTGGAACAACCGCATCCTGAATCGCCGCCACCCCAAAGCGAAATGCACGGCGAGCAGGTCGATGACGCATCACCCAATCAGGTGCAACACAACCCATCGCCGAAATCCACTCAGTCCGGCCGTGCAGTCGCCCAATCGCGGCAACCCGGTCAGGCTGACGACCCGCAATCCCCGAACAGCGCGCCAGACTCCACGCCCGAAGCGTTCAATTCTCCTGATCCGCCGCGGAAAGCCAAATCTCGCGCTCCCACCGCTTACGACGAGCCGCGCGATGAGTGGGCCTTTGCCTCGGACGATACCGACCCCGATACAAACCCGCCAATGCCACAGAGCTTCCCCAGCAGTTGGTGCGCACTCGCTTATTTGCTGCCAATCATACTTAAAACCGAGCTGCCCGAAGCGCTTTGGCAGGCCGGGCTTGATGAAGGTGCCGTGCTCTGCCGGACCTTGGCCCTGATAGCCGGTGGCGACGCAGATCCGGCGACGCGGATTCTCTCTCGCCAATTTCCCGATGCCCCGCCTCCAGTCGGCCACGTTCCCGACTGGGCGCGGGATGAAATTACGACTGGGGCGCTAGCTCGCGCTGCAGCGCTCGTGGGAAATCGGGGCGAAATCGTCAACCGAATCGAAACCCTGCACGCTTGGCTCGCGGTGCGAGGAGGTTTCGATCTAGCCGCCTGGTTGGCCGCCTATCTGCTTGCGATCTTCGAGGCCAATAGCGGTTTTGCGCTTGTGGCAGGCGAGCTCGGCCAATGCTTCGCACGTGATGGCCGGATTGAAATCGAAGATGATGTGATCAGCATTATCCAGCCGCTCGCGGCGATCAACATTACGATGCGCCGGGCCGGGCTAGACGCCGATCCCGGCTGGCTGCCGTGGCTCGAGAAACGCATGGTCTTCGTTTTCGAAGGCGACGAGGACGAAGCATGACGCGCTTTGCTCCAGCCTTGATCAAGGCGCGCGACAGCGAAGAGGCGAGGCACGATCCGGTGCCCCACGCGCCTGCCGCTCCCGCGAACGAGGATATTCAGGATCGATTGGGGGCACAGGCCAGCTTCCAAGCAGGCAATCTCAGTCGGCCACCCGATCCGTGGGCTGAACTTGCGGAAATTGTCAGACGGATGATCCGCAGCCAGTCTGTGGCCGACCAGTATAATCAACTTGATCCGTTGCCAGGCTCGCGCCCGCCACTACATAAAGCGCCGTTAACTAAGGACAGCGCAGGCGCTCCGGATCCTGCTCCCGCCGGCGACCGGCCGCCTGTTCCGCTTGAGCCAGCAACAGCGCCATCCAACGATCCACAGCTCAAGTTGCTAAGCGGCAACGAACGCCCGCCAGGGCCTACTCCTATCGACGTTCCAAAGTTCCCAGAGGCCAAGAAGGAACCGACTTCCGGCGGGGGCGAGGGCGGTGTCCCGTCCGCACCAAAGCGCGCCAAGGCCGCTGGCCAGACTCCCAAGGAAGAAACCTCAAGCGAAGGCGAAACACCTGAGTTCATTGTCCATCAGTGGCAGGGTGCGGTCAACAGCGCGGCGGGTGAGATGCCTCGCGAGAAGGTGCTTGTCCGTGCAGATGTGGTAGCCGATGTCGATGACAAGAAGAAGGGCGCAAAGGATCGCAATAAGAAGGCACGCGAAGGCCTGACCGAGGATGCCAAGAAGAACGTACCCAAAGCGCCCGAGGTCGAAGACCCGCCGCCCCCGCCGCCCTCCAATCCGGTGCCAGAGCATACCGAGAAAATTCTCGCCGCATCGGGCAAGAGGCTACCCGATCAAGAGCCACCCGCGCTCATCCTATCAGACAGGATCGAGGACAAGAACGAGCCGCTTGTCATCGAACCAAAGTCCCCTGTCATAGGCGAACAGGCGGTACCGTCTGACTTGTTCAATGTCCTTATTTCGCCTCAGGCGCAGGAAGCCGCGAAGCTGCCGGCCAAAGACGCCAAGGGTCCCGATGGCAAGGCAGACCCAGAAGCGCGCAGGATTGAGGCGGCGCTAAAGCAGCTTTCCAACACCGGCGATGTCAAGGTGCCCGAAGGCGAGGGCGAACAGATCATCAGCAAGGATACCGGATCTGAGCCAATGCCGCCGCTGCCGCCGGGGCTGGAAGTGCCGGTCGGTCAGGTCGTTGCCCGGCTTCTCGCGCAAGCGGACCAGACCAGCAAGGCGGTGCTCGATGGCTTGCGCACCCAGGCCTATGCCGGCGGAGTCCTGAAAAAGCATTTCCCCGAGATCGGTGAGAGCATGCTGGGCGACCTGTCGCAGCAGGTCAACACTGAACTGCGCGACATTGCGGCGGCCGCGAACATCTCTGCCGATCAGCTCGAAACGATGATCGGAGAGCGCCGCAAGGAACTGGAGACGTCTGCCGGGGAGGCCAAGAAGGAAGCCGAGGCCAAGGGCAAGGAAGCCGTCGACGCGACCAAGGATGAAGGCCAGCAGACGATGGACGCGGTCGCAGGTGCGGCCAAAGCCGCAGAGGAGGAAACGCTGCGCCGCCAGGAGGCCGCAGGCGGGGCTTCAGATCCGACCGTTATCAACCGCCGCCGCGACCTGACAGTCAACTGGATCACCGAACATGTCACGACCCAGACGACTAACTATCAGCTGGCGGGTGAAAAGCGCACGAAGGAGCTGACCGGCGTCCGGAAGCAGCAGAACCAAGCCTATGAGGCTCTGGCTCAACGGCTGGAATTCCAGATCATGACGCCGGATGAAAAAGCTGGGCGCAAACCACGCGATACCCAGGATTTGGCGCGCGAAAGGCGTCTCGCTGACCTTTCGATACAGGTCAAAACCTGGAAAGACGAGGTGGTGAAACGCGTCGGCGAAATGTTCCGCAAGTCGATCAAGTTCATCGATGACGAGACGAAGGCGAATCGCAAGGCGGTCGAAAGTGCTGGCACTTCGGCACGCGAAGCGGCGCGGCAATGGGCTGAGGACAAGATCCTGGAGGGCCAGAGCTGGTGGAAGCGCTTTATCGCGCGGATTACACGCTGGCTGGATGAGGCCGACAATCTCAACGAGGAATGGCGCGTGCGTCGCACGCGTGAAAATCGCGATTCGATTGCCAAGGACCTCGTGTTCTTCGAAAACGCCAAAGAGAAGCTCGCCAAATATGCAACTGAAGATGCGATTGAGGCGGACAAGTCGCTCACCGAGGCTCAAAAGACATTGTTAAAGCAAGCCTTCCGTGCGCGCAATCCGCTCGAATTCGCAGCCGAGCGGCTCAAACAAACCATCGCTACCAGCCATTTGAACGCAGCGCGTGCCATCTTCGAAAAAGAACTGATGGCGGTGGCGCCAACGAAAGAAAATGCCGAAAAGCTGAACGAAATCGTCCATGCCATGGGCGACTCCGGCTTCGATGGCGCCAAAATCGCGCAGGAATGCCATGCCGCGATGGATCAGTGGGGTACTGATGAGGACCGGATCTTCCGCAATCTCAAAGGGCTGACGGGCTTTAAAGGGAAGATCGTCCGAATCTACTACACGGCGATGGGGTTCGGCGATCTTGACGCCGACCTCGACAGCGAGCTGAGCGGCGACGAATATCGCCGCGCCCAAGCGCAGATTGACGGCAAGGTCGCCGCAGCCGATGCGATCGCGCTGCATGACGCGCTTGACC
The DNA here is from genome assembly GCA_051657985.1 of Sphingorhabdus sp. Classification (GTDB taxonomy): domain Bacteria; phylum Pseudomonadota; class Alphaproteobacteria; order Sphingomonadales; family Sphingomonadaceae; genus Sphingorhabdus_B. Next base: position 14,926 of record JBOFLS010000224.1, read on the forward strand.
GCCTCAACACCGACGAAGCGGCAGTTATGGAATTGCTGCGCAACAAAACCCCCGAAGAGGTTGAGGCGATCACGGCGGAATATCAGTCGCGCTATGGTAAGTCGCTCGACCAGGCGCTCAAGGATGATCTCGACGAGGGCAATGAGCTTGACCAAGCGACTGCGCTCAAAAACGGTGACACCGCGACCGCCGATGCGATCGCGCTTGATGAAGCGATGCGCGGCGGGATCATCAGTTCCGGAACCGACGAAGCCGAAATCGAAAAGGTCCAGACCCGTGTCCGCGATGAAGTGCTGGCCAAGGCCAAGGCAGAGAATTGGACCTCGCAGCAAATGGAAGCCGAGGTCCGCCGTCGAATGGGAGCGATCGACAAGAAGTTCGGCGAAAAATACGCCAATGTTGAACAATATAACCAACCCGGCCTGACAGGATCCGTGCTGAAGCGCGCCTTTGCCTCAGAGCTTTCCGGCGCCGAACTCGATCTCGCCAATGCATTGCAGGACAATGATCTGACCAAGGCGGACGCCGCGCGGGTCGAGATTGAACGCACAGGCTTCTACGCATCAGACGACAAGCTGGTGAAGGTGATGCGCTCGCAATATGAGCGCGCCCTCGAGGCACGGCGACTGGATGAGGGGCCCGCGCGGCACATGCGGGTCCAGCGCGAAGTCGACAAGTGGCGCGACCAGGTTCCGGCTCTGTCCGAAGAGCAGATTTCCAGAAAGCGCATGGCGCTCGAACGCCAGATGGAAAAGGAACTTGACGCTGGGGCAACCAAGGACGCCAAGGTCTCCACCGAAGCGCTGCGCGATGCCTATGAAGGCAAATACAAGCGCAATCTGGCCTATACACTCTCGTTAAACATGTCGGGGCGCGAGCACGACACAGCTATGGCGCTCCTTAAAAACGGCGGGAAACTCTCGCCGCTGCAGGAGATCGAGCTCGCAACCAAGGGCGACGGCACCGACGAAGACAGTCTCAAAAAAACATTCAAGACAATGACCAAGGCAGAAATCGCCGAGGTCCGCCGCCAATGGGAAGCGCGCAACCCGGGCAAGAGCTTTGACGAGATGGTCCGTGGCGAACTTTCGGGGCGCGACGAAAGCGACATCATGGACATGGTCGAGCATGGTGCGCCCGAGTCCGCGAAGGAACAAATCGCGCAAGAGGTACGCCGGGTGAAGCGCGAACGCGAGGATCTGACCGGCATTGTCGGGCAAAGCGCCGCTGGGTCGGAAGACGAATGGATGCAATTCCAAGCGAAACGGCTTCAGGAGCTGGAAACCGATCTGGACCGCACCGACTGGCCGCCGGGCGAAGAGGGTAAGCGCCAGCGCGAGGCGTTGATGGGCAAAGTCGAATTCCGCGTCCAGCGCGTGCAGGATGCGGTCGAGGATCACCGCCGCAAGATCGACAGCGTCACCGATTCGATCGCCCAGGTCGCCAGCATTGTTGCCGCAGTTGTAGTGGGCGCGATCGTGACCGTGCTGACCGCCGGGATGGCGGGTCCCGCCGCGATCGCGTTGGTCGCGCTCGCATCCTCTGTAGCCGGCACCCTTGCGACTGTGGCGACCAAGCGGCTGGTGATGGGTGGCGCTTATGGCGCGGAAGACTTTGCGGGCGATCTGGCGGTGGGCGTCGTCGATGCGGTCGTGTCAGTCGCGACTGCCGGCGTCGGCAACAGGTTTATGAAACTGGGCAAGGGCATTGTCGGCAAACTGCCGCTTGGCGGCATTGCCAAGCTGGTCACCAAACCCGGCGCGATGATCGGGGGAGCGCTCGCCAAGACGTCACTTGCCTCCACCGCCATCAAAGCGGGCGAAAGCGGACTGGTCACCAAGGCGCTGAAGACGCCATTTTTGGGCGGCGCGCTCCACTCTGCCGGCGGCTCGATCAAGAGCGCCGGAAGAGCGCTGAGCAATCCGGCGGAGCTGCTGGAGGCGACGGGCAAGTTCATTGGTCGCAGCGCGGAAAATGTAGTCACTGCAATTCCAACCACTATCGCCCAATTGGGGGTGAGCGACCAGACCTGGAAGGGCGATCCGCTCGCCAACTTTGTAGATGGAATCGTCCAAGGGTCGTGGCAGGCATTCTACATGGGTCACCTCATTGCAGGTCCGGCCGAGCTTGCCCAAAAGTCGCTGATCCACGGCCTTCATTCGCGGACCGAAGTAGGAAAAATGCATTTGGCGAGCCAGATGGTTCAAGAACGTTTCGGCGAATTTCGTGAGAAGAACAACGGTGCCTCAATCGGCGATTTTCTAATGCATCCCGAAGGCCGCAAGCTGCGCGCGGAGATCGATCGCATGGGCCTCTTGCCGACGATCGACAGCGTCAACAAAAAGATCGCCGCCGACCCCGCCGCCAAGGCGAAACTCGACCACAGCGGGCCTGAAGGTGCACCGTCCAGCAAGAACCAGGCCGATGCGCGCACGGCTCAGATGGAGGCGGCGCTGCCCAAGGAGGTCCGCGACAAGACCGTATTCGTCACCCCCGATCCCGATCTCAAAGGCAACAGCGTCCATGTCGAACCGTTGCGCATCGGTGACCAGATCATCGGCGTGGAGATCAGGGTCGGGCCGGATGCGACCCCGCTCGACGTGGCCATGCACGCGGCGACCGCGCATGTGATGCAGAAATATGCAGGCATCAGTGACGGCGTGTTCAAAGCGATGGAGCGGTTCGGAAGCTTCATCTCGGGCTCGGGCGTGCACATGGGCAAGCGAGGCTGGGAAGCGAACCTCGAAATCGCCAAACTACCTGCGATCATCGACGCCAGGCTGAAGGCGCTGGAAGGCCAGATGGTTACGCCCGAACTCGCCATGCGGTTGCAGGCCGACATCGATTCACTGACGGCGCAGTTCCACGAGCATGAGGCGATTTTGCATGATGAGGTTGCCGGGCTGCAGGAAGGGCGAGGGTTTGTGGCGGCGGAGGATAAGGGTAAGCCCGCCCTGCCAGATGAAGCCGCAGTCACGAAATTGATCGAACGCATTGATGGCTCCAAAGACAATCGCCGATTGCGAGAAAAAATGCTTGAACGCGCCTTGCGCGGTGAGATTAATGAGGCCCGGTCAATCCGGCAGAAGCTGGCCGACAAGCTTGGCGTGACACCGGATGTGCTAATGCATGCGATATTGACCGGTAGCGATCGGGCGCTCGCGCGCATAACTGACCCTTCGCAACATGGGCCCGCCGAGCTTCAAGCATTGCGTGCCGAGCGGGAAGCGTCGGCTGAAGCTTCCCGCGAGCTGGATAAGTTGGTCCTTAATCGTGAGGACCATCAGGAAATCCTGCAATGGCTCGCAAGGGAAATCCAAGCCGACCGAAGCATATTGGGACCTGGTGAATTCGCGACAAAGATCTTCCAGGAAATGACGGCTACGCCATTGCCAGTGTCTGCCTTCGCGTTCGAGTCCGCCCGACCGACAGCGCCAGATTTGCCCCAAGCCCAGTTCAATGGGCTCACCACTCGGAACAAGGGATTTGGCCTCAATGCGAGAGATGCGAGGACAATTGCGAAGGAGTTGGATCTAGCAATCCGGCGGAGCGAAGGAGATGCGCGTACCGAAGCAATAAAGAAGGCCTATGCGAAGTTCGACGAACTTTTGCGACGCAGGGGCATTAACCTTTCAGATGGCGATTTTGATCGCGCAGTTTTGTGGATGCTGGGCGAACATGGGCCGTCACTGAAATCGCGCCTACCAGAAGCAAAGTCAGCGGTCGACGCTACTCGTCAGCCACCCGAAAAGACCGGCCTGCCTCCAGGGCTGCAGAATGCTGTCTTCGAGCCTTCTGTCCATGAGAACGCACAAGCGATGGCACGTATTAAGCAAAGAATTGCCGATACGAAACCCGATATCGTGTTTGGCGTCCAACAGGGCGGCGCCTTCTTTCTGGACGCCGCGAGGCCGCGCTCTCCACAGATTTCACCGACCCGTCATGAGACTGTACCCAAAGGCGCCGATAACTCGCGAACAACACACCTTGAACCAGCAATCAGGCAATCGATTGCCGATGGAAAACGAAAGTTCGCGACGATCGATTCCTACATGGGTGGTACCGCTTCAAAGGAATTCATAGAGATGTTCGGGAGGATTGTTGCCGACATCGCCCGAACGAATCCAAGATTAGCAGGAGAGATCAAACTGGACATGATCTGGATTCGCGAAGGCGTTGGGATGGAGCGCAACATTCCAGCAGCGATGGCAGCCAATCCGGACCTTCAGAAAGCCTGGTTTGACGCAGTTATGAAACCGGATCACGCTGCTCTCGAAGCGCTTGTAAAAAGATATGCGCCCACAGACAAAGACTGGTGGCAGCCTGCAACCCAGATACCAACCAGTTTGCGGCAGAACATAACCGAGCACTTCGAACATGTGCGGTTCGTCATTGGCGACGACATGCAATCGGCTTACCGACCCAATGCGCAGGCGCCTGTCGCAATATTTGATCCTATGGGCAACTTTGTCGCGATCATTATGGTCGGGATGATCGATCCCCAAACCGGTCTTCGCATGAATTCAACGCGAGAAATCATGATTGCGCTCATCAACGGATCAAAGTTTTGGCCATGAATGAAATCGAAGCCCTGCTTACGGCGGTCGGAGCGCGACAAAATCTTCTCCAAGCGCTTCGCCATTTGGGAAGCCGGCCAGCGGCGTTGTCCTTGGAAATCGGGCCGAGCTTGCAGGGGCTACAGGGCTACCCCGATTGGGAAATCCAAGCTACAGCGTTCCTTAAAGCTGCTCAACTCGGCATCGCTGAACTCGCCCCCGCCATCGCCCATATCACGTTCCCCGAAGACCCGACCCTGGGCGTTAGCCGTCACGAAAACCGTATCCTCCTTGCGCTTCGCGATGCTGCGCTCGCCATGCTCGGCCAGCCGCGCGACAAGCCGTTGCCTGACGGGCTGATCGAAGCGATCAGGGGTGAGCAGAGCGACTTGCCTGCCGATGTCGGGGCCTTTGTCCATTCGCTAGTGACGCCGCTGCCCGCTGACATCCCGCCGCCCGTCCCGGCGCGGGGTGTAGAGATCACCGGGCAAGGTCCGCAGACTACAGACGGCAGCCTGCTGATCTGGGTGCCCCCCATGGCCTACTGGTTGGGACACTACGCCCAGTTGCGCGGCGAACCAAATCCGGCGCGGCGCGTTGAGCTCTCTACCGGTTTTTATGTTGAGGCTGAGGCCCGCGAGCCCGCATCATTTTCCGATGCGCTTGCAATGGCGGAAGCGCACGCGAACGAAATAGGCCACCCGGTCCGGCTGCCCACATCGGACGAATGGGAAATGGCCGCGCGTGGACCCGATGGGCGGCGCTATCCCTGGGGACAGAACGCTGATCCGGCGCTGCGTGTTGACCTCTCGCCTTTGGGCATGGCTGATATCATCAGTGGCCCCGGTGAGTGGCTTGCGTCGCCCAAAACTGCGGACCGTGTGCTAACGACCGAAGGCACGCGCAGCTGGCTGCTGTCCGCACGCTCGGCTGCCAATGTTGAAGAGCAGAGGGCGTATCGGCTGGTTTATCCGATCTAGCAAACTACACGGCAACAACCCGGACTTTTCGGCCGCTCCCAAAATATGGTTAGCGCTTCCCTACTGCTTACCAAAAAGAGTTCATTAGGCACGAATTGGGCAATTTGCCCTTTCCAATTTTGTGCATCCGAACTAATGTAAATTATCTCCCATATAAGGGGATTCGGGAACGCCAGGCTAACCAATCAGCAACGCCTGTATCACAGGGGAACCGAATTCGGGAGGCGAGCGTGCTGGAAATCTTGGTCTGCGTCGAAAGCCGGATTTATCGTGACGGGCTTGAGTTGCTATTGTCGCGGCGGCCCAATGTCGGTTGCATTGTTGTTTGCGACAATGTCCGTGCGATTGGAAACGTATCGCACGAGGGTCGCTTCGATGTAATTCTGGTCGACGTTTCGCTTGGCACAGTCGGATTCGAACCTCGCGTCCAGATCTCCGAGACCTATCGCATGGCCAATGGCGCTCCGATCATCGCACTTGGATTTGACGAAGCCGACGACGAAGTACTGGGTCTTATCGAAGCGGGAGCCGCTGCCTTTGTGAGTAAGGGTGATTCGATCGACGATCTGGTCGAAATCATCGAGTCGGTTGCTTGCGGAGAGCCTCAGCTGTCCCCGCACATGGTTAGGTTGATGCAGGAACGACTGACTCAACTCACTTGCCACCGTCAGGACGAAGCGCGGAGTTTAGGCAAACTGTCACAGCGTGAGCGGCACATTCTTGATCTCGTCAGCCAACAGCTGTCCAACAAACAGATTGCGCGAACGCTGGGACTTGAGGTGTCTACGATCAAAAACCATATGCACAATATCATCTCAAAATTGGGCGTGAAGAACCGCTCCGAAGCTGCGGCCAGAGTGTTGACGACATCGCGCGCTTAGGGCCCGCGCTCGCGCCGGAGGCGGTATCGGTCAGCTCCAACAGGCCCAAGGTGGTCCCGGCGACGGACGCAGTAAAAGAGGTTCCCGAACCGGCCTGACCCCAAGCGATGGCAGTACTCATAGCGTGGCCTGCGTTAACTTGCTCTGTCCGCAGCGGACCGTTTGGTTTTAGAGTGATTGCGTCAAAACGCGCTGCGAGCAATGAAGTCATCCAAACGTCGATGGCCGCCTCTTTTATATGGGCAGCCAAAAACTGTCTGTTCAGACCGTCCAATAACGGCACCGCCAAAGCGCTTGATGAACGAACGGCTCGTTTTCGTATCCACGGCTCAATAGGAGACTGTCGGCATCGTCCAACTTTTCGGCCTTAGCTTTGCTTGGATGAACTAAGGGCGGCTATGCCCAGCCGGCGCCCAAAAGCGGATGCGGTGGATGGCTCCCGCTCACGGCATCTAAGTGCCAAGATGGGTTGCTGTCATGCAAACCCGAGCAAAGGAGCCATCCGCCATGGAGATTAGCACAATCGGCCTCGATTTGGCCAAGAACATTTTTC
>JBOFLS010000225.1:0-4793 GCA_051657985.1 Sphingorhabdus sp.
CATGACCCACCACCTCCCCACCCCCGAACATGCCCGCCTTGCCCGTGAAGGCATGTATCACCCCGAAACCGAGCGCGATGCCTGTGGTGTTGGCCTGATCGCGGCGACCGATGGCAAGCCTTCGCGTCGCGTGGTCGCGGCGGGCATTGAGGCGCTGAAGGCCGTCTGGCATCGCGGCGCGGTCGACGCCGATGGCAAGACGGGCGATGGCGCGGGCCTGCATGTCGATCTGCCAGCGCGTTTCTTTGACGATGCGATTACAGCGGCGGGGCATCAGCCGCAGGCGAACCGGCTGGCGGTCGGCATGATCTTCTTGCCGCGCACCGATCTGGGGGCACAGGAAGCCTGCCGTACGATCGTTGAGGCGGAGATCATCGAGGCAGGCTATACCATATATGGCTGGCGGCAGGTGCCGGTCGATGTGTCGGTAATCGGCGATAAAGCGCAGCGTACCCGGCCCGAGATCGAGCAAATTATGATTGCTGGGCCCTTGCCCGAGGTGCAGGATGCGACCGAGTTTGAAAAAAACCTCTATCTCGTCCGCCGTCGTATCGAAAAGAAAGTGATCGCAGCCCAAATCCGGGATTTCTACATCTGCAGCCTTTCGTGCCAGTCGATCGTTTATAAGGGGCTGTTCCTGGCCGAGAGCCTGTCAATTTTCTACCCCGACCTACAGGACGACCGTTTCGAAAGCCGGGTTGCTGTCTTCCACCAACGTTATTCGACGAACACTTTCCCGCAATGGTGGCTGGCCCAGCCCTTCCGGGCGCTTGCCCATAATGGAGAGATTAACACCATTCGCGGCAACCAGAACTGGATGAAGAGCCACGAGATCAAGATGGCCTCGATCGCATTCGGCGACCATTCGGACGATATCAAGCCGGTGATCCCGGCGGGCGTCTCTGACACCGGTGCGCTCGACGCGGTGTTCGAAACGCTTATCCGCTCCGGCAAGGAAGCACCCACGGCCAAGCTGATGCTGATCCCGGAAGCCTGGCAGGCCAATCCCAACCTACCCGCCAATCACAAGGCGATGTATGAATATATGGCAAGCGTGATGGAGCCATGGGACGGCCCGGCAGCGCTAGCCATGACCGATGGGCATTGGGCGGTGGCAGGCGTGGATCGCAACGCGCTGCGCCCGCTTCGCTATTGCCGCACCGATGACGGCCTGCTGATTATCGGGTCAGAAACCGGAATGGTGGTCGTTCCAGAAAGCAGCATAGTCGAAAAGGGACGACTGGGGCCTGGCCAGATGATTGCCGTCAACCTGGATGAGGGTAAACTCTACCGCGATCACGAACTAAAAGACCGGATTGCAGCCGAGCAGGATTATGCCGCTCTGGTAAAAGGATTCCGCAAGATCGCTGATCTGCCTGCGAGTAAAGATGCGCCGCTCGACTGGACACGGGCCGAGCTGACCCAGCGGCAGATCGCGGCCGGCATGACGCTTGAGGATATGGAAATGATCCTCAGCCCAATGGTTGAGGATGCGAAGGAAGCCGTCGGCTCGATGGGCGACGATACGCCGCTTGCCGTCATCAGCGATAATCCACGCATTATCAGCCAGTTCTTTCGCCAGAATTTTAGCCAGGTCACAAACCCACCGATCGACAGTTTGCGCGAACGGCATGTTATGAGCCTGAAAACACGCTTTTCGAACCTTGCCAATATCCTTGATATTGCCGGGCAAAGTAGCGACGTCCTCGTGCTCGACAGCCCGGTCTTGACCAATGCCGAATGGACACGACTGAAAATTGCCTTTGGGAAAAGCGCAGCCGAGATCGACTGCACCTATCCGGTCGCCTCTGGCCAGGAAGGGCTGCGCCTTGCAATCCGGCAGATTCGTGAAAAAGCGGAAGGCGCCGTGCGTTCCGGCCAGACCGAGCTTTTCCTGACCGATATCGGCATCGATGCTGCGCGCGTTGCCATACCGATGATTCTGGCTGCCGCTGCTGTACACACGCATCTGGTGCGTGCAGGCCTGCGCAGCTATGCCTCCATCAATGTACGCTCGGCCGAATGCCTGGACACGCATTATTTTGCAGTGCTGATCGGTGTGGGAGCAACCACGGTAAATGCTTATCTAGCCGAAGCCGGGATAACGGACCGCCATGCGCGCGGATTATTTGGCGACGTTGCTTTGGACAAGGCGGTTGAAAATTACCGCACTGCAATCAATGAAGGCCTGCTCAAGATCATGTCGAAAATGGGTATTGCAGTAATCTCCAGCTATCGCGGCGGTTATAATTTCGAAGCCGTGGGCCTTTCCCGTGCGCTGGTGAATGATTTCTTCCCCGGTATGCCCAACAAGATTTCGGGCGAGGGCTATCACTCGCTGTTTATCAACGCCCGTGATCGTCATGCCGCGGCCTTCGATAGCGCAGTGGCGCGGCTGCCGATCGGCGGCTTTTACAAGCAGCGCAAAGATGGAGAGGCGCATGCCTACTCCGCAGGGTTGATGCATTTGCTTCAAAGCTCGGTCGCGAATGACAGCTATTCGACCTATTTGCAATTTGCCGCAGGGGTGCGCGAACTGCCGCCGGTTTATCTGCGCGATCTAATGGAGTTCAACTTCCCCAGCGAAGGCGTTCTGCTCGACGAAGTTGAGGCGATTACCGAAATCCGCAAACGCTTTGTAACACCCGGCATGTCGCTGGGTGCGCTATCCCCCGAAGCGCATGAAACGCTCGCCATCGCGATGAACCGGATCGGTGCCAAGGCTGTGTCCGGCGAAGGCGGCGAGGACAGCAAACGCTTCAAGCCTTATGAAAATGGCGACAATGCCAACAGCGTGATCAAGCAGATTGCATCGGGCCGATTCGGCGTCACTGCCGAATATCTGGGCGCGTGCGAGGAAATCGAGATCAAGGTCGCCCAAGGCGCGAAGCCTGGTGAAGGCGGGCAGCTTCCAGGCTTCAAAGTCACCGAGATGATCGCGCGGTTGCGGCATTCGACGCCGGGGGTGATGCTAATCTCCCCTCCCCCGCATCATGATATCTATTCGATCGAGGATTTGGCGCAGCTGATCTATGACCTGAAGCAGATAAACCCGCGCGCGCGGGTGTGCGTGAAACTGGTCAGTGCGGCTGGGATCGGCACGATTGCGGCAGGTGTGGCCAAGGCGCATGCCGATGTTATCCTTGTTTCCGGCAATGTCGGGGGCACCGGCGCAAGCCCCCTAACCAGTATCAAATATGCCGGTACTCCCTGGGAGATGGGATTGAGCGAAGCCAATCAGGTGCTGACGCTCAATGGCCTTCGCCACCGCGTGAAGCTGCGCACCGATGGCGGACTCAAAACCGGGCGCGACATAGTGATCGCCGCTATCCTTGGTGCCGAGGAGTTCGGCATCGGCACGCTCAGCCTGGTCGCGATGGGCTGCATCATGGTGCGGCAATGCCATTCGAACACCTGCCCCGTCGGCGTCTGCGTACAGGACGATCGGCTGCGCGCCAAATTTACCGGCACACCGGAGAAGGTAATCAACCTGATGACCTTCATTGCGGAAGAAGTGCGCGAAATCCTTGCCAAGCTGGGCTTCCGTTCGCTGGACGAAGTGATCGGTCGCACCGAATTGCTACGCCAGGTCAGCCGTGGGGCGGAACATCTCGACGATCTCGATCTCAACCCGATCCTCGCCAAGGTCGATGCGCCCGATGAAGCGCGACGCTTCCATATCGATGGTTTCCGCAACGAAGTGCCCGACAGTCTCGACGCGCAGATCATCAAGGATGCGCAACCGGTGTTCAACCGGCGCGAGAAAATGCAGCTGACCTATAATGTGCGCAACACGCACCGCGCAGTGGGCACAAGGCTCAGCTCCGAAATTACCCGGCTTTACGGTATGAAGGGGCTGAAGGACGACCATGTCCATGTACGCCTGCGCGGATCGGCCGGGCAGTCACTGGGCGCCTTTCTTTGCCAGGGGGTAACGCTCGAAGTCTTCGGTGATGCTAATGATTATGTCGGCAAGGGGCTTTCAGGCGGCAAGATCGTAGTGCGCCCGACGGTCAGTTCGCAACTGGAAAGCCAGCACAATTCGATCATCGGCAACACCGTGCTTTATGGCGCGACTTCAGGCAAATTGTTCGCAGCGGGACAGGCTGGCGAACGTTTTGCCGTCCGCAATTCGGGCGCAGAAGTTGTGGTCGAAGGCTGCGGCGCGAATGGTTGCGAATATATGACCGGCGGCATAGCCGTGATCCTGGGCGAAACCGGCGGCAATTTTGGCGCTGGCATGACAGGTGGGATGGCCTTCATCCTCGATCCCGACGGCAAGTTCCAAGCCCGCGCCAATCCCGACAGCATCGTCTGGCAGCGGCTCGACAGCGCCTATTGGGAAGCGCGGTTGAAAGCCCTGATCGTCGAGCATGCGGGAACCACCGACAGCCAGTGGTCCAATTCCATCCTGGAAGACTGGGAAAGACGACGCGACGAATTCTGGCAGGTTTGCCCGAAGGAAATGCTGTCCCGGCTCGACCAGCCCTTGTCGGATGCGGTGGCGAGTGTAGCGGCGGAGTAGATATACTGAAAATACCGTAGCCCTGAGCCTGTCGAAGGGCGCTTTTCAGCGTCGGCGCAAACCTTGAGGCGCCCTTCGACAGGCTCAGGGCTGCGGTATCCCGTCAGGGCTTACTGCGAACGCTATGTACCACCAAGCATTTTACAACCATTTACCAAGCTGACGTTCAGTTGACCGCATTGTTCAGTGATCGATCAGAAAAACTCTGCTATTAACATCATTGTTCAGACAGCCGATGTCTGTGGCTTGCCCTGCGATCTGCGCAGGC
>JBOFLS010000226.1:0-7299 GCA_051657985.1 Sphingorhabdus sp.
GGATCAATATAATGTCATCAGAGTCTAAACAAGACAGGCTCTAATCTTTTCGTTCGTCCTGATCTTGTCGAAGGACGAAGCATGCGATAGCAGTTGGATACGTCCTTCGACAAGCCCAGGACGAACGGGGGTTGGAAAAACAGGTAACCTCACCTTTAAAAAAGCGTTTCAATTCGCCTTCTCGACCGTAGGCTTGATCTCGACGGCACTGGCCTGCAGTGCTTCCTTGTTCACCGCCTTGTCGATGGCAACCGCAAGCCGATCGCTTTCGCCGCATTTCGAACGGCATAATATCTGCAGCCTGGCAAGGTTCTTCTTGGCGGCATCTAGGGCACCCTTCGAGGCCATCAACTCACCCTGCGCTGCAATCACGCCGATATCATTGGGTTCGATATCCAATGCGCTTTTGTAAAAGCCGATGGCGCTGCCTTTCAAACCCTGCTGCGCCGAAACCTCGGCCATGCCAACAAAGGCGGCGCGGTTGCGGGGATCGACCGCGAGTGCAGTTTCATACAGGCCGCGCGCATTTTCCAGATCACCGCCTTTCTGCAACGCAACGCCTTCAGCAACCAGCGAAGCCGACAGCGGATCGATTTCATGATCGGCCTTTTTGCCGATACTGGCGCTTGAAGCCATCAGAAAGACAGCAGATAAAGCAATCACAGGGGGCGAAAAACGCATAATCAATTTCCAGACATTAGACACTATCGAGGCCCCTGCTATCACAGCTTGTGCAATCGCGCCAAGTAGAAGCCATCGCTACCGTCATGATGAGGGGTTAGCAAGCGGCCTTCGCTATCCGCACGCCCGGCCGTCACCCCGATGGGCGCAGCCTGAAAGTCAGGGTGACGGGCAAGGAAGCCAGCGGCTTGATCGCGGCCTTCGCAAGCGAAGAGCGAACAAACCGCATAGACCAGATGCCCGCCCGGTTTCACAAACAAGCCTGCCAGATCAAGCAGGCGTGCCTGTTCCGAAACAAGCCTTTGCAAATCGCGCCGATCAAGCCGCCAGCGCGTTTCGGGATTGCGCCGCCAGGTGCCGCTGCCCGAACAGGGGGCATCCACCAGTACGATGTCGCACTGATGGCTCACATCCTCGAGAGCCTGTCTTTCCTTGCCGGGGTTCAGCAACCTGGTCTCGATAAAATCCGCCGACGCACGCGCGGCCCTTCGCGGCAACTGCGATAGCCGGTCCCGATTGGTGTCGGCGGCGATCAGCCTGCCCGCCCCGCCCATATGCGCTGCCAGCGCCAGCGTCTTGCCTCCTGCCCCGGCGCAGAGATCGAGCGCTGTCATGCCAGGCATGGCGACACAGGCTTCGGCAATTAGCTGGCTTCCCAGATCCTGGACTTCGACTGCGCCCAGCCGATAGGCTTCGCTGGTTTCAACGGCATAACCCATCGACAGGCGCAGGCCATCGCGGCTTTGTTCGAGGATTGTCGCTTCGGCTATGGTCGAGGCAATGGCATCGCGTTTGGCGACCAGGCTGTTGACCCTGATGTCCAGCGGCGCGCGGTCGAGCAAGGCGGTCTGTTCGGCTTCATCGATTAGACTGGAAAACAGCGGCTTAACCCATTCCGGGACTATGCCGCCTGTTGCGCGCGGTTCATCGGCCTCGATCGATTTCGGGCCATAGCCGCTCTCATTGAATAGCGCAGCCAGTTCAGCATCCTGATCAGCTAGCGCAACCATAGCGGCGCGCCCGCTTTCAGGCCGTTCGCCAAACCGACGGATGGCCGCCCAGGCAAGCTCGCGCACTGCACGCCGGTCTTTCGATCCGGCATAGCGGCGCGCAGCGAAGAAAGCCGTTGCAATCCGATCCGCCGGTGCACCTTTGTCGCGCGTGGCGGCGATGATGGCATCAAGCAATTCGATCGCGGCCTGAAGGCGGGCTGATGGGGTCATTGGCTAGGTACATTTCTAATGGGTCTGGATAAGCCCCTCCCCTTTAGGGGAGGGGTTTGGGGTGGGGCCTATCAGTTAAACGCACCGTAAACCGCAAACCCCCACCCCGCTGCGACTAGGCATAAAGATGCCAAGTCTCACTGCCCCTCCCCTAAAGGGTAGGGGAAGGAGATGAAACTGCTAATCACCGCGTCGGATAATTCGGTGCTTCCCGCGTGATCGTCACATCATGCACATGGCTTTCGCGCAGGCCTGCATTGGTGATCCGCACGAACTGCGCGCGTTGCTGCAAATCAGGGATGGTCGCGGAACCGGTATAGCCCATTGCCGCCTTCACCCCGCCGACCAGCTGATGGATCACATCGGCAGCCGCACCCTTGAAAGGTACCTGCCCCTCAATCCCTTCGGGCACCAGCTTCAGCTGATCCTTGATATCCTGTTGGAAATAGCGATCGGCCGAACCGCGCGCCATCGCCCCTACCGATCCCATGCCGCGATAGCTTTTATAAGCACGCCCCTGATAAAGGAAGGTTTCGCCGGGCGCTTCCTCCGTACCGGCCAGCAAGGAGCCCACCATTACCGCCCCTGCCCCTGCCGCCAGCGCCTTCGCAACATCGCCAGAAGTCCGCAAGCCGCCATCGGCAATCACTGGGATGTTCGACTTTGCAGCCTCTTCGGCGGCGTCCATCACTGCGGTCAGTTGCGGCACACCGACGCCTGCCACAACACGCGTCGTACAGATCGATCCCGGCCCGATGCCAACCTTCACGCCATCGGCACCGGCATCGATCAACGCGCGCGTTGCCTCGGCGGTGGCGACGTTGCCGGCAATGATCTGAACTTTGCCTGCCATTTTCTTCACCTCGGCAACGGCTGCGGAAACCATGCTGCTATGGCCGTGCGCGGTATCGATCACGATCAGGTCGCACTCGGCCTCGATCAGTGCCCGGGTGCGTTCCAGACCCTTGTCGCCAACGGTCGAAGCCGCGGCTACGCGCAGGCGGCCTGAGCCGTCCTTTGTTGCTGAGGGGTAATTGACGGCTTTTTCGATGTCCTTCACCGTGATCAAGCCGACGCAATGATAGGCGTTGTCGACCACCAGCAGTTTTTCAATCCGCCGCTGATGCAGCAAGCGCCGTGCTTCTTCCTGAGTAACGCCTGTCTTAACAGTCGCCAAATTGTCGCGCGTCATAAGTTCGGAAACCGGCTGCCCCGGATTTTCGGCGAAACGCACGTCGCGGTGGGTCAGGATACCGCACAGCTTGCCGCTGGCCTCGACCACGGGAATACCCGAGATACGGTTTTCGGTCATCAATGCCTGCGCCTGGGCCAGCGTCGCATCCGGCGCAATGGTGATGGGATTGACGACCATTCCGGATTCGAATCGCTTCACCTGGCGGACGGCGGCAACCTGTTCCTCGATTGACAGATTGCGATGCAGCACGCCAATCCCGCCCAATTGCGCCATGACGATCGCCATGCTCGCTTCGGTAACGGTATCCATTGCCGAAGACATGATCGGAATGTTGAGGGCGATTTCCGATGTAACCCGCGTTTGCGTGTTCGCCTGGCTTGGCAGAATATCCGACTCGCGCGGGGAAAGCAGCACATCGTCGAAAGTCAGGCCCAGGCGGATTTTTTCGGAATTCATAGTGCCACTTTCAAACGGTTAGCGTGTCGATTCGTGGCGGCCCATGTAACCAGTCGGGCCTCTATTCGCCAGTCCCCTTGTTGCCGGTTCCGTTGTTGGATGCTTCATCCTTAGCTTTGCCGGGATATTTCCGCAGGCTGGCAAAATATTCGGCAAGCGCAATATGCAGATCGGCGTCCTCGGCCGCCCCGCCCAGCTGCAGGCTGGCGTTCACTTCATCATCCGGACCATGATACACGCCTTTCAGAAAGGCGTCGGCCTTGCCCATATCGGCAAAAGCGCTGCCGATCATGAACGCTGGTACGCCCTTTTGCGTCAAGGCCCAGCCATCCTGCCGCTGCAAAAAGGCATTGGCATCGTTCGAAGGTTCAACCTTGCGACGGGCTTTTTTGATCACGGCCTCGATATCGCTATCAAGATCGGTCTTGCCGCGACCGATAATCGCAACCTTCGTTCCGCGCGGCGCGACGGCAATGGTATCGATGTTCAAGACGATCTTGATCCGATCAAGCGGCACTACGGGATCAGCGGCAAAGGCATAGGCGCCCCACAAGCCGCTTTCTTCCGCTGTCGTTCCCACGAAATAAATATCGCGGTCGTGCCGTTTCCTTGAAAGCTCGCGTGCTATTTCGGTCAGAACGGCCATGCCGCTGGCATTATCGACGGCACCGTTGCAGATCCGGTCAACCTCGCCTTCGGGGCGGCAAATGCCCAGATGATCCCAATGTCCCATGAAGACGACCGCACCGCTATTCGGTTTCCTCCCCGGCAATTTGCCAATGATATTCGGGCTGGCAAAGCGTGTCACATCGCTGTCGACCGCCAGATCGACGGTCAGTCCCAATGTCTGCCCCGCATAGTCGGGCGATTTGGCGGCAACGCGCATCTTGTCCCAATCGCCTCCTGCCGCCGTCACGAGCGCGATCATATATTGCCGTCCCGCCACGCCTTCCAACGGTGCGCGCAGGTCCTTTCCCGCCCAAATGATCGGACGTGCCATTAGTGCACGGCGATAGACCGGATAGTCGAATTGCTCACCGGAAACGGTGATGACGCCCTCTGCCCCCGCAGCCATCAGTTTCTCGCGTCGTGCACGCGATTGGCGCAGCTCGGCAGGCAAGAAATCGGCACTGTCGGACAAAAGGAAAACCAGTTTACCCCTGACGTCGGCGGTAACGTCTCCTTTCGCATCGACACCGTAGCCCGCAAAAATTGTCGGCAGCCTAACATGCGTGTAGCTTGCTTCCTTGCCAACCAGCAGCAATTCATCGCTGGCAATGCGGATTTTCTGGCCGTTTGCGAAAAACTGAACTTTGGCATCTTTTGGCGCACGCCGCACCAACTGCACCGGCTGATACCAGCCGCCATCCGCAGCCCCGGGCTTCAACCCTGCCTTGCTCCATACATTTTCAAGATAGGCCAGCGTCCTGCGTTCGCCTTCGGTGCCGGGTTCCCGGCCTTCGAATTCATCGGATGCCAACACCTGGATATGTTTGCGCAAGGCCGCCTCGCTCACAGGTCGCGCAAGGGCGGGCGTCAGCGCAATCAAGGTCGCTGACAAGGTAAGGAGCAAACGGGAGGTCATGAGGCGCAACTAATCTATCTGCCCGGCTTGTGTCGAGAACGTTCTGGCTACGCTCAGGTCAATTTACACGACTGTTGCCCTGTAGTCGCAATCATGACCGATTTTGCTTGTGCAACATCCGCTTTTGCTGAAAATTGGATGTTATCGGATAGGAGGGTTTATATGGAAACTGTCGTCATCGCGCTGCTGGTCGCCGCGATCATTTTTGTCGTCATGGGCATAACCGTAGTCCGCCAGGGCTATGTCTATACGATCGAACGTTTCGGCCGTTTCACCCATGCGGCCAATCCAGGTTTCAATTTCATCATGCCGTTCGTCGATCGCGTCGGCCGCAAGGTGAATGTGATGGAGCAGGTGCTCGATATTCCAGGGCAGGAAATCATCACCAAGGACAATGCGATGGTCGGCGTCGATGCGGTGGTCTTTTTCCAAGTGCTCGATGCGGCAAAGGCGGCTTATGAGGTTTCCGATCTCTATGTCGCGATCATGCAGATCACGACCACAAACCTGCGTACCGTTATGGGTTCGCTCGATCTGGACGAAAGCCTTTCGAAACGCGACGAGATCAACGCGCGGCTGCTCAATGTCGTCGATCATGCGACTACACCATGGGGTGTGAAGCTGACGCGTGTCGAAGTGAAGGACATCCGCCCGCCCGCCGATATCTCAAACGCCATGGCGCGGCAGATGAAGGCCGAGCGCGAAAAGCGCGCGCAAATCCTTGAGGCAGAGGGGCTGCGCGCGGCTGAAATCCTGCGCGCCGAAGGTGAGAAGCAGGGCGCGATCCTTTCCGCGGAGGGCCGCCGCGAAGCCGCTTTCCGCGATGCCGAAGCCCGCGAACGTGAAGCCGAAGCCGAAGCCAAGGCAACGACGATGGTCTCCGAAGCGATCGCCTCGTCGGGCACGCAGGCGCTTAACTACTTCATCGCTCAGAAATACACCGAGGCCGTCAGCCAGTTCGCAACCTCGCCCAACGCCAAAACGATCTTGTTTCCCGTAGAGGCGACCCAGTTGATCGGTTCGCTGGGCGGTATTGCCGAGCTGACCAAAGACGTATTGAAGGACAAGTAAGATGGGAGACTGGCTTTCTTCGCTCGATCAGCATTGGATCTGGCTGGCGCTAGGCTTTGGGCTTGCCGCAATCGAAATGCTGATACCCGGCTTTTTCCTGATGTGGCTCGGGCTGGCTGCGCTCATAGTCGGGATGCTGACCTGGGCTTTGCCGATCAGTCTTCCCCTGCAGGTGGCGCTGTTTGCCATCCTGTCGGTGCTGACGGTTTACGCCGGAAAACGCTTTCTGGCGAACAATCCCATCGACAGCACCGATCCAAAGCTGAACGATCGCGGCGCGCGATTGACTGGTGAGGTTGTTACCGTGGTGCAGGCCATTCAGGATGGCCGCGGTCGGGTAAGGGTCGGCGACAGCGAATGGAATGCACGCGGTGCCGATGCCGCCACAGGTTCGCGGGTGCGCGTGACTGGGATCGAAGGGGCGGATTTGCTGGTCGAGGCCGTGAGTTAGAGTATCCGTGATGGTCAAGCGATAGCTTTTACCCATAGCCGATTGGCTTTGAGGAGTGCGTTTGTGGTTACGATGAGCTTTCGCATGACGGTAGTAATTGCGACCTTTGCAGATGTTGCGATGCTGATGAGCTGGGTGTATTTTGCTTTGATGTCAGGGTTGAAGCGAGCTGCGACGAGAGCTGGCATGTAAAGCGATTGTCGGATATTTGCGCGGCCTGCATAGATGTGAGCCTTTCCGGTCTATTGGCCTGATTGTCTGGCGATAGGTGCGAGGCCGGCAAGGGATGCAGCCTGTTTGTTTTCAAGTGCCCCGAGTTCGGCCCTTCGACTTCCTGCCAAGGCAGGCGCTCAGGAGAGCCATGGGTCGCGATCAATTGTGCAGCGGTAATGAAACCTAGCCCCTTGATGCTGGCGATGATCGAGGGCCGCATCGGCATTGATCAGAGCCTAGGCTTGTTTATCGATGGCTTCGATATGCCGTGCGATCTGCTCAAGGCGTGCCTTGGTTTGACGTTTGAGCAGCGGCAACGCGAGGTTCTTTTCGCGGTTTTTGAGAGCCGTGCGATCCCTGACCAGTCCGTCGCGGGCGTTCATCAGTTCGGCCAGTTGCGCCAGATTTGCGCTTTTGACAGGCC